>JBDTOH010000253.1:0-8181 GCA_039933355.1 Gemmatimonadota bacterium
TCGAGCGCGGAGAGCAAGTCGGGCCAAGCGCGGCGGGATGCGCTGACGCAGCTCGGGACACAGCTCGATGGCGCTGGGAGCTCCGCCCGCGACGGAGGCAAGGTCCGGATGCTGGCGGGCGCCGTCAAGGATTTGGCAGCGGCGTCACCCTAAGAAAACGTAAGGCACACATCGGGGCGCCGGTGCGGGAGAAATCCTCGCGCCGGCGACCGCCAACCTGCCCAAGTGGCGGCAGGGCATGACCCGATCGCAGTCCCCCGCCTGGGGCGAGACGCTCTCATTTGCTTATCTTCCCTCCTTGATGCCGTCCTCCTCCCAACTCCCTCGGCTGAACCAGGCGCTGGCCGGTCGCTACCGGATCGAGCGGGAGCTCGGCCAGGGCGGCATGGCCACCGTCTACCTCGCGGACGATGGCAAGCACCAGCGGCAGGTCGCCGTGAAAGTGCTCCGCCCTGAAATCGCTGCCGCACTCGGAACGGACCGATTCCTCCGTGAGATCCAGATCGCCGCGGGGCTCTCGCATCCGAACATCTTGCCGCTCTACGACTCCGGCGAGTCCGAGGGCTTCCTCTTCTACGTCATGCCTTACGTCAAGGGCGAATCGCTCCGCCAAAAGCTGGACCGAGAAGGACCGCTCCCGATCGACGAGGCTTCGCGAATCATTCGGCAGGTTGCACGGGCCCTGGACCACGCGCACGCACTGGGCCTCGTGCATCGGGACATCAAGCCCGAGAACGTCCTGCTTCATGAGTCCGAGCCGATGCTCGCCGACTTCGGGATCGCCCTGCTCGCAGCGCCGGGCAGCGGCGAGCGTCTCACGGCCGCGGGACTGATGGTCGGCACTCCCGAGTACATGAGCCCCGAGCAGGTCGCGGGCGAGCGCGTCGTCGACGGCCGGAGCGACGTCTACAGTCTCGCTTCGATGCTGTACGAGCTTCTCACCGGCGAGCCGCCGTACACCGGCAGCCTCCAGTCGATCCTCGTCAAGCGATTCACCCATCCGGTTCCGGGGGTCCGCCGGCTCCGGCCGGCCGTGCCGCAGAGCATCGAGCGCGCGATCGAAAAGGCGCTCGCGAAGATCCCGGCGGACCGCTTCGCCACAGCCGGCGCCTTCGGTGACGCCTTGATGGAGCGAGACATCCGGCAACCCGCTCGGGATCCTTCCGTAGCCGTCCTTCCGTTTCTCAACCTGAGCGCGGATTCGGAGAACGAGTTCTTCGCGGACGGGATCACTGAAGACGTGATCGCGCAGCTGTCCAAGATCCGCTCGCTCAAAGTGATCTCCCGAACCTCGGCGATGGTGTTCAAGAACCGGGACCGAAGCCTCCGGGAGATCGGCGTGGCGCTCGGTACCGCCACGGTGATCGAGGGTAGCGTTAGGCGCTCCGGGAACCGGGTCCGAATCGTGGCGCAGCTGATCGACACCGATACCGGCCAGCACCTCTGGGCCGAAACGTACGACCGTCAGCTCACCGACATCTTTGCCATCCAGAGCGACGTGGCGCTCCAGATTGCCACGGCGCTCGAAGCCGAGCTCTCGCCGGCGGAACGGACCCGTATCGGGCAGGAGCCGACCCGCGATGTGGTCGCGTACCAGCACTACCTCCAGGGCCGGCATTGGCTCTGCCAATACTCGGGAGTCGGGCTCGCGAAAGCGGTCGAGTACTTCGAGAAGGCCCTCGCACTCGATCCCACGTACGCGCGGGCCTATTGCGGCGTCTCGCTCGCCTACGCGCATCAAGGCCTGGGCAACGGCGACGAGCTGATGAATCCCAAGGCCGCGTTCGAGCTGGCGGAGGAGGCCGCGCTCCGCGCCCTCGCGCTGGACAGCGGGCTCGGCGACGCCCACTCGGTCCGCGGCCTGCTGGCTCTGGTCTACCGGTTCGATTGGGCCGGCGCCGAGCGTGAGCTCAAAACGGCGCTCGAGCTCAATCCGAACGACGCCGACGCCTACGACCACTACGGCTGGCTCTGCTCAGGCCTCGGGCGATACGACGAAGCGCTCGCGATGGTCCAGCGCGCTCAGGAATTGGACCCGCTCGCTCACCGCTCCGACCTCGGCTCGACGTTACTTCGCGCCGGGCGGTACGAAGAAGCGCTCGACGCGGCGAACCGGTCGATCGAGTTTGATCCCGACTTTCCGCGCGGGTACTCGGTCCGGGGCTGGGCCCGGCTCCGGCTGGGTGATTCGACGATGGGGATAGCCGACCTCACCCGAGCAGCCGAGCTCGCTGCCGGGAACACGATGTTCCTTGCGCAACTAGCTCAGGCTCATGCAATCGTCGGCAACGCGGAGAAAGCGCGGGGGATAATCCGGGATATCAGAGATCTCGAGACCTGGCGGTACGTCTCGCCGTATCACCTCGCCTACGCCTACACAGGCCTGGGCGAGGATGATACGGCGATCGACTTGCTCGAGCGGGCCTACGACGAGAGGGCCGGCGCCCTGTACGGGGTCAAAGGATCATTTCTCTTTACGTCGCTCCATTCACATCCCCGATTCCAAGCTTTGCTTCGGAAGCTGAATCTCGCCTGAAGTGGTTCGCGGGGTCAGCGCTTCCCTTCCGAGATCTTCTTGATCATGTCCTTCGCGTGCTGGTTGCTCGGCTTGAGGGCCAGCGACTTCTCGTAATACTCGGTGGCCTTCTTCGAGTCGCCCTTCGCCTGCCATCCTTCCCCGAGCGCGTCGTAGACCTTCGGGCTATTGGGATAGAGGTCGGCGTTCATCTGAAAGAGGGCGATCGCCTTGGTCGTATCGCGTGACAGCTCGATATGACCGAGGATGTCCATCATCGACTCGGGTGGCTGCACCGTGTAGCCGAGGGCTGCCGAGACCTTCGCGTACTGCTCCTTGATGAACTCGGGACGCTCCAGCGCCTGGAACAAGTCGGATTTGTACGACGCGAAGATGAACCGGAGCGCGTCGTACTCGGCCATCAGCGGCACCGAGCCGTGGCTGTCGTCGGGGTAGTACTTGTAGGCGTACCGGAGGCCCGACTGGTTGTAGTTCTCGAGCACGCTGTTGAATTGGAGGATCGAGCTGAAGTGCATGTTGGCCGATGTGTCGGCGGCGTTGATCGTGTTGGCCTGCCCAACGAACAGCGCCCGATTGGCGACGCCCGGCTTGCTGAAGTAGTCCTTGGCCTTTTTCAGCAGCACCCGATCGTCCCACCAGAGGCTGGGGTCGATGGCGATGTAGGCGTTGAACGTCTCGGGAATCGTGTAGAGAGCGTCGATCGCGGCAATGCCACCTAACGAATGGCCCACCAGGATCCGGTACGGCGCGGTCCGGTAGGAGCCCTCGACCTTCGGGATCAACTCGTTCTTGATGAACTGGAAAAAGTTAGGCATCCCGCCCGTGGTCTTGAAGAACGGCGCCGGCTTCCCGTCGAGGCCCTTTTCGACGTGGGTCGGCGTCAGGTCTCGCGCCCGGTCCGTGTTCGGGATTGCGACCACGATCATCTCCGGAACGAGGAACACCCCGTTGATCCCGCTACCGAGAAACTGCAGGAGGCCGGTCACGGAGTGAAAGTGCGCGTCGCCGTCGAGGAGATAGAGGACCGGATACTTCTGCGGCAGATAGGTGCTGTCATTGTAGGAACCGGGCGTGTAGACCCAGTACTTTCGGCTTTCCTTGAGGGTGCCCGACCAGACCGAGTCGATTGTCCCAATGGTGACGCGGTTGTCCGGCGTGGCTTGGGCTGAGATCGCCGAGGGCAGGAGTAGGACGAGACAAAACGGTGCGAGTCGTCGCATAGGGCCAGTCGGGTGAATGTGAAGGGGCGGCCGCAGGATACGGCCATTTCGTCGGAATATCTACCTGTCAGCAGGTCTCAGCGAGGCCGGCGAGCGATGATCAGCCGTACGGCGGCGGCGTTGCCGGGGTTGCAGCCCGCTGACCGAGTCCCGCGGAGGTCGGCGCCCGACTGAAGTGGAGGAACCGCTTACCCCAGCCACACGGCCGTCGTACTATCCAGTGCCGTTCCAGCGCCTTCGGTCCACAGACAATCCAGCCGCCACAGATCGAGATGCCCATGCCCAGAATGAGCTTCGTCGGAGCGAAAGCAGCCCTCGTCGGGACCATGCTGCTCTCCCTTGGGGGACTTCGGGTCTCCGCCCAGAACACGCCGTCTCGCTCGAGCGCCGCCGCCGATCCCGACGTCCAAGGCGCCGAGCGCCTCTTCTCGGCCTGGCTCGAAAGCCAGATCCTCTATCGCGGCTTACCGGGCGTCGTCGTGGGGGTCGTCGCCGATCAGGACTTGGTGTGGTCCGCCGGCTTTGGCTTCGCGGACATCGCGTCGAAGCGGCCGATGACGCCGGCGACCAAGTTTCGGATGGCGTCGCACAGCAAGCTCTTCACCGCCACCGCGATCATGCAGCTCCGCGAGCAAGGGAAGCTCCGGCTCGACGATCCGGTGTCGAAGTTCCTGCCGTGGTTCCAGGTCAAGCCGGCCGAGCCGGGCGATTCGCCGATCACGATCGAGGAGCTGCTGACCCATAGCTCAGGCCTTCCCCGCGAAGCCGGGCCGCACTGGACCACGTACGAATTCCCGACGCAGGAGCAGCTCAGGAACCTCACGCCCGAGCGGCAGGCGGCCTTCCCGCCTGAAGTCCGCTGGAAGTACTCCAACTTGGCATTCTCGATTGCCGGGATGGTCGTCGAGACCGCGAGCGGCGAGAAGTGGGCCGATTATATCCAGAAGCACATCTACGAGCCGCTCGGGATGACCGCGTCCAGCGTGGACCAGAACGCGAGCGGGCTCGCGGTCGGCTACAACCGGCGGATGCCCGATGGATCGCGCGAGGTCATGCCGTTCGTGGACGCGCGAGGGATGGGGGCCGCGACTGGCATCACCTCCACCGTCGAGGACATGGCCAAGTTCGTCTCGGCGCAATTTCGGACCGGGCCGATGGGCGGGCGCCAGATCCTCAGCACGGGGTCGCTTCGCGAGATGCACCGGGTCCGGGTCCTCGAGAACAACTGGATGCAGGGCAACGCGATCGGATTTGCGGTGAGCCGGGTCCGGGACAAGGTCTACGTCGGGCACGGCGGCGGCTACCCGGGCTACACGACCCAGACGCTGATTCAGCTCGACGACCGGGTCGGGGTCATCGTCCTCACCAACACCACCGACTCGAATCCGAACGATATCGCAACCCAGCTGATGAGCACCGTGGGCGAAGCGGTCGCCAAGGCGACGGCCATGAAACCGACCGTAGTCGCATGGGACCCGTCCTGGGCACGCTTCGCCGGCCTGTATCGGGGCCGCGGCGGCGACTCGCAGGTGGTGCTGCTCAACCAGCGCCTCGTGATCATCACGCCTAACGGGCCGAGCCTGGACAATCCGGTCAAGCTCGAGCCGATCGGGAACGGGCTGTTCCGCTACGTCGCTCCCGGCGGAGGCGGGCCGGTCGGTGAAACGGTCCGGTTCGTCGAAGAGGGCGGCCGGGTGGTCCGGATGATCACCGGCGACTCGTACGTCGATCGGGCCAAGGACTAGGCTCGATGAGCAACCTGCTCCCCGGTCCGGCCGGCTGATGGGGTCGACGCCAAGCGAACAGCTGGTCGTCGAGGGCCGCGAGGTTTCGATCTCCAACCCGGACAAGGTCCTCTTTCCAGGGCCGGGCCACACCAAGCTCGACCTCGTCCGATACTACCTCGCGGTCGCCGAGGGAGCACTCCGCGGCGCCGGCGACCGGCCTAACGTGCTGGTCCGCCATCCGAACGGCGTCGGCGAGGAGTTCTTCTTTCAGAAGCGGGCGCCGACCTCCCGGCCTCCTTGGATCGAAGTCGTGTCGCTCCGGTTTCCGTCGGGACGAAGCGCGGAAGAAGTCGTGCCGCGCGACGCTGCGGCGCTCGCGTGGATGGCCAACCTCGCGTGCCTCGAGCTGCACCCGCACCCGGTCCGCGCCGACGACCTCGACCACCCCGATGAGCTTCGGGTCGATCTCGATCCGGTGCCCGGGGTCGAGTGGACGCAGATCCGCGAGGTGGCGCGCGTGGTGGACGCAACGCTCAGAGACTTCGGGCTCGTCGGCTGGCCCAAGACCTCGGGCTCGCGCGGGATGCACGTCAACGTACGGATCGAGCGGCGCTGGAGCTTCGAGGAGGTGCGCCGCGCGGCCCTGGCCCTCGCACGCGAAGTGGAGCGCCGCGCTCCGGCTCTGGCGACGAGCAAGTGGTGGAAGGAAGAGCGTCACGGCGTGTTCGTCGACTACAACCAGAACGCCAAAGACCGGACGGTGGCGTCGGCCTACTCGGTGCGTCCCACGGCGGACGCTCGAGTGTCGGCGCCGTTAGGTTGGGACGAGGTGGACGCCTGCGAGCCGAGCGACTTTACCCTGGCGACGATGCCGGCGCGGTTCGCGACCATCGGCGACCGGCACGCGGGCATCGACGACAGCGCCGGGTCGATCGAGCGGCTGCTCGAGCTCTCGGAGCGGCACGAGCGCGAAGGACACGGCGACGCGCCGTGGCCACCGCATTATCGGAAGCAGGCAGGCGAGCCGGCGCGGGTGCAGCCCTCGAAACGGCGCGTGCCCAAACACCCGCTGATCGAGATCGCGCGCGCGAAGCGAAAGGAGGATGCGCTCGAAAAGCTCGAGCACTGGAAAGCGCAGCACCCCGAAGCCGCTGGGCATCTCGAGGCCGCGGACGTGCTGGTCGATGCCATGCGCGGCCGCTTCACCACCTGGACCCGCATTCGGATCAACCTGCAACACGTCCCCGCCGAGCTTCGGCCCGATCAGGAGCCGCTCGACCCCGACGAGAAAACCAAGTCGAGCTCGTAAGGCTTGGTAACCTCGAGCTGATCGTACCGACAATCGCGCGGCTGCTTATCCAGCCGCCACCGAAGGAAGGTCGCCGCGTGACGAAAGCGGTTGCCCTGCAGATGGTCGTACTTGACCTCGCAGACGCGTTCGACGCGGACCGGTTCCCACGAGAGGTCCTTGCCGGCGCTCCACCGGCTCTGCGCGCCGGGCGTCCGATGCTGCTCGCTTGCTTCGCCCCATTCTCGCCAAGGATGATGCTCGAGGGCGTTCTCCCGGAGCGGCGCCAGCTCCTGCACCAGGTGCCTGCGCATCTCCATCGTGAACGATGACGTCACGCCCACGTGCTGCAGCATCCCCCGGTCGTCGTAGAGGCCGAGCAGCAACGAGCCGACCGCGTCCTTCCCGCTTTTATGCCACCGGAATCCCGCGACCACACATTCGGCCGTCCGCGCGTGCTTCACCTTGATCATGGCCCGCTTGCCCGGCTGGTACGCCGCCTCGTCCGGCTTGGCAATCACCCCGTCGAGACCGGCGCCTTCGAATTGCTCGAGCCAGCGCGACGCAGTCTCGCGGTCTCGTGTCATCGGCGTGAGGTAGATCGGCGGGCCTGCCTCTGCCAGCAGTTGTTCGAGGACGCCTCGGCGCTCCCTCTGCGGAGCTTCCATAACGCTCCTACCTCCGGCCGCGAGCACGTCGAAGCCCACGAACGACGCCGGCGTTTCCTTCGCAAGCTTCGCCACCCGGGAGGCCGCAGGGTGGAGCCGCATCTGGAGCGCGTTGAAGTCGAGACCGTGAGGCGTTGTGATGACGATCTCGCCGTCGATCACGGAGCCGGCGGGTAGCTGTTCGAGAAGCACCGCGTAGAGCTCGGGGAAATAGCGATCGAGCGGCTTGAGGTCGCGGCTCTGAATGAAAACGTCGGACGCGCCGCGGAAAACGATGGCCCGAAAGCCGTCCCACTTTGGCTCGAAGAGGTACGATCCGCCCTCGGGCAGCGTGTCCGCCAGCTTCGCGAGCATCGGCTCGATGGGCGCGACTGGAAACGGTTGGTCGCCGCTCATCTTCGCCTCCGAATAGTCTGCATGCGGAAAATGTAGGCTCGGGCAGCGACTCATGTCGATCGGGGAGCACCCGGCCCATTCCGACCCGCTGTTCCGCTTGACGTGCGCTGCCGCACGGCTTAGCGATAAGCGTCCGCCCCCGCGGGTGCGGCGATCATCCCCGGCCCCGGAACTCTTTGAGCGCTCTCGACGTCGTCGTCCCGTTCGCCGTGGTGATTGCGATCTGCGCGTCGGAGCTCTGGTCGCTCCGGCGCCTGAAGACCGGAGCCAAGCAGCCTCGTCCACGACGCAATCATGTATGCGACCACGCCCGCCGACGTCCAGGCAACCCTGCTGACCGCTGCAC
>JBDTOH010000254.1:0-8166 GCA_039933355.1 Gemmatimonadota bacterium
AAACGTCTTGCGATGCAACTCAGAGCTCGACATCGAGCCCCACCTATATTTGGAGCATGGACGTACCGGACCATCATGACACGCAAGGCGTCAACAGCGACCGGAACGTCGGCAATCGGATCGCGTTGATGGATCCTGCCGCCTCGCTCATCGAGTCCGGCCGCGCCGCCATCCTCAGAGGCGACTGGAAAACCGCCGCCCAATCCGCCCGTCGCTCGCTCGAATCCGGTGAGACCGCCGAGGGCCACGAGCTGCTCGGCCTCGCGTCCTGGTGGCTGAGCGACGCCGACACCCTGTTCAACTCCCGAGAGCGGGCATATCGGCTCTATCTCGACCGAGACGACGTCCAGCGTGCGGCGCGAATCGCCACGCGGCTGGATTGGGACTATCGCGCCTTTCGGGCTGAGCCGGCGGTGGCGAGCGGGTGGCTCCGCCGAGCGCGGCGGCTCCTCGAGGGGGATCACGACAGCGCCGCGTACGGCTGGCTCCTCCTCCGCGAGGCCGACGCTCGGCTATCCCAGGACGCGGCGGGGGCGGCCACCGGCGCCGCCGAAGCGGTGACGTTAGGCAGGCGGCATCAGGATCCCGACCTCGAGTACCTTGCCCTTTCGCTCGAAGGGCTCGCGCTGGTGGCGGCCGGTAGTGTGGTCGAAGGGATGCAGCAGCTCGACGAGGCCACCGCCGCCGTCGTGGCCGGTGAATTCGCGGACCGGAGCGCGGCCGGTGTGACCTGCTGCCACCTGATCACCGCCTGCGAGCTGGTCCGGGATTTCGACCGAGCGGGGCAGTGGTGCGGCCGGGTTCGCGAATACTGCCGCCGATGGGATCACCCGGCGCTGTTCGCCGTTTGCCGGACCCAATACGCAGGAGTCCTAGTTTCGAGCGGCAATTGGGCAGCCGCCGAGACGGAGCTTGCCTCGGCCGTCGCGGAGATCGCGCAATTCCGGCCCGGGTGGCTCTCACTCGGCTACCTCAGGCTGGCCGAGCTCCGTCGGCGCCAAGGTCGGCTCGACGAAGCCGCCGTACTGTTCGAATCACTGGCGGCGAGCGCGGAAGCGGAGCTCGGGCTCGGGATGATCGCACTCGAGCGAGGTGTCCCCGCGGAGGCCGAACGCTTAGCGCGCCGGGTGCTGCGGCAGGTTTCGCGGGGCAACCACACGGCGCGGGCCTCCGCGCTCGAGCTGATTGTGCTGGCGGCTACTGCCGACGGCCGCGCGGACGCCGCGCTCGAGGAGCTGACGGAGCTGGAGAAACTGGCGGTCAGCGTCGAATCGGACGCCATCCGAGGCAGCGCGAGGCTCGCCGCCGCCGGTGTCGCTGCCCGCCGCGGTCGGCCGACGGAGGCCCGAACCGCCCTCGAGGAAGCGGCATCGCTGTTCGACCGCGCGGGGGCGCCGTATGACGGGCTCCGGGCTCGCTTGATGCTCGCTGAGCAGCTCCAGACCGAGGGCGCGCTCGAGGCCGCGGCAGCCGAGGCCGCTGCCGCCGCGAAACAGGCTCGGCTCCTGGGCGCGCGAGGTCTGGAAAACAGGGCCACCGCCCTCAGCCGCTCGCTCCGGGCCAGGCCGGGCCGCCAAGCATCGCTGACGGCCCGCGAGCGCGAGGTGCTCGCCCATGTGGTGCGCGGATTGACCAACCGCCAAATCGCGGGGCGGCTCGGAGTGAGCCAGCACACCATTCACCGGCACGTCGCCAACGTCTTCACGAAGCTCGGCCTGTCGTCACGGGCGGCAGCCGTGGCGTTCGCGGTCCGTAACGGCCTCAGCTGACATGGCCCGTTCGGGCCATGCCTGGAGCGTGGCCCATTCGAGCGAAGCGCTCGACAGGCGCGAGTTGTATCGTGGTGCTCACACTCTCGAGGATACCACGATGACCAGCAACGCCCGCATAACCGCTCTCCGGTACGTCATGATCGCTACCGGCATCATTTTCACTTTCTGCATCTATCCCTTGACCAAGCTCTGGACCAGCGGCTGGAGTTGGGGCACGGGCCACTCCCACTATCTGCTGATGATTCTCGGCGTTTACGCCACGCTCGGGGTCTGTCTCATGGCGGCGTCGCGGGATCCGCTGGCCAACCGGAGCCTCATCTGGTTCACCGTGTGGTCGAGCGTGGTACACGCGGCGGTGATGGCGGTCGAGGCCATTGGGGATCCGGCCGAAGCCGGTCACCTCGTCGGCGACGTGCCGGCGCTGCTACTTGTGGCAGGAGCTCTGGCGTTCCTGACGCCGAGAGGCGCGACCGTCGCGGCCGTCAAGGACATCGGCTCTCGCCGCGCTGCATAGGCCATCTCTCGAGGACAACGTCCGGGCATCGGTGGGCCGACCGGCCGCCGATGCCCTTGCCAACCCCATCCGCAGTGCCAATTTCAGCCGGTGAAGGACCCTCCGATTGCGTCGGTGTGACAAGTTGCGGCCGGGTCTCTATACTATAGAAGCGAAACGCGGCCACTCACCCCCTGTGCCGACCAGCGCTGAAAGCCGTCGGCATCTTGGCTTCCTAGGCTACTCTACATGGCGCGCCAGCAGCTCGACTACCGCATTCTCGACGCGATCGCCTTCGATGCCGAGCGCCATGACGACATCGTGAAGTACCTGAACGACCCGGCAACGAGTTGGCGCGCCGAGCATGGCCCGCCGATTCAGCCGGCCGAGGTTCACGCGGCTCTGGTCCGATTGGTTAACGACGGCATGATCGAGGTCCATCTGATCGACTACGAGAAGGATGACTTCGTAGGCGTCGGCGAGCGGATCTGGCCGCCGAAGCAACTGGCCGAGATGTATTTCGACCTGACCGGCCGGGGCCGCCTCTTGTACCTCAACTGGGACGACTGAAGTCCCGCCACCTGCCGTTCCACGACCGGTCGAATGGGAGAGCGCTCGCGCGCTCTGTTAGGCACGTGTTTCCCTGATCGGGAGTTGGCGCCGCGCGGATGATGCCGGCGCAGGATTCGTTCCCTGCTCGATCTGCCGCTCGATTGGAGGAGTATGGAAGCACCCGCCGGGGCGGTCCGCCGCTGGCCGCACTACTACACCGTAGTCGGCCTATCCTTCGCCGCCGCGTTCATATCCTACATCGACCGGACCAATATCTCGGTCGCCGCCATCGCGATGAAGGAGCAGTTCGGGTGGACCGAGACGGTGAAAGGCTTCGTCCTCTCGTCGTTCTTCGTCGGGTACCTGATCCTCCAAATCGCCAGCGGCACTCTCGCGAACAAGTACGGCGGCAAGATCGTGCTCGGGATCGCGGTGGTCTGGTGGTCGGTCTTCACGATGGTGACGCCGCCGGCGGCGCTGATCTCGCTCCCGCTCCTGATCGCCGCGCGGATCGGCCTCGGCTTGGGTGAGGCGGCGGTGTTTCCCGCCACGATCAACATGGTCGGTCGCTGGGTGCCGCCCGCAGTCCGAAGCCGGGCGGTGGCCGCGATCGCGAGCGGGCTGTCGTTAGGGACGGTCGTCGCGCTGCCCGTGACCGGCTGGTTAATCCGTAAATATGGCTGGCCGATTCCGTTTTATCTGTTCGGTGCCGTGGGCATCGTCTGGGCTTTGGTCTGGTTCACCCAGGTGCATAACGGCCGGTCCATCGAGCCGGAGTCGAGGCCCGGGAGGGCGATTCCGTGGCGGGAGATCGCGTCGAAGCCCGCGGTCTGGGCGATCGTGATCAATCACTTTTGCCACAACTGGTCGCTGTACCTGTTCGTCGCCTGGATGCCGAGCTACCTCAAGACGACGTTCGGCATCAGCCTGGCCAGCGCAGGACTGTATTCGGCGGCGCCTTGGCTCACCAGCTTCGTGATGCAGAACGTGTGCGGCTCGATGGCTGACCGGATGCTCCGGCGGGGAGTCAATCCCACGCTGGTCCGCAAGGGGATGCAGACGATTGGACTGCTCGGGTCGGCGGCGTTCTTGCTCCTCCTTCGGGACGTGGGGTCGGTCACCACGGCGGTGGTGCTGATGTGCTGCGCCACGGGCACGCTGGCGTTCTGTATCGGCGGATTCGCGCCTAACAGCTTCGACATCGCTCCCGGCTACGCCGACGTGATCTGGGGCATCAGCAACACCTTCGCCACGCTGCCGGGAGTCGTCGGCGTCGCGGTGACCGGCTGGCTGGTCGACCGCACGGGAAGCTATTCGACGCCGTTTCTGGTCACTGCGGCCGTGAGCGCCGTCGGCGCGCTGGTGTATCTCGGGTTCGGGTCGGGGAAACGGCTGATCGAGTGAGCGAACCCGGCCCCGGCCCGGCCGCCGGGAGGCCGGGTTACGTTGACGTCTTCGTCTGAAGCCGGGTAACTTGACGCGCTCGTAGGACGGGTGCTCGAGTGGTTTAAGAGGCACGCCTGGAAAGCGTGTGTACCTGTCAAAGGGTACCGAGGGTTCGAATCCCTCCCTGTCCGTTCGGAAGTCGAAGTCGGGGGCGAGCGGACCCGGATCTATTGTCCAAGGGACCGCGACGATGGATTTGGGCGGCCTGGTTCGGGGCCTGCGAAGTAGATCCCGGGTTGCGCGGGATGGCATACCCAAGGCCCAACGCCCCGACTTCCGATTTCGCCCCCCGAAAGAACCAATCCCGGCCCTCGCGCGTTATAGCTTATAGTTCATCCCCGCGCCGAGGAGCCTGACCCATGGTCATCAAGCCCGTCCCCGATAAAGACCTCCGGTCCTCGGACCTGACCAGCGAAGCCCAGTTCTGGAGCCGGCGTGAGTGGATCGCCACGGTCGGTGGTGGCGCGATTGGCGCCGCTTTTTTGGCCAAGCCCCTCGCGGCCGTCGGTCGGGATCAGGCGGACGATCTCAAGCTCACGCCCTACGATTCGGTCACCGGCTACAACAACTATTACGAGTTCGGCACGGGTAAGGACGAACCGAAAGAGAACGCCGGGACCCTGCGTACCAAGCCGTGGCAGATCACGGTCGAGGGTGAGGTCGCGAAGACCGGGACGTTCGATCTCGACGTCTTCCTCAAGGGCCTTCCGGTCGTGGAACGGACCTATCGCCACCGCTGTGTCGAAGGCTGGTCGATGGTGGTGCCCTGGATGGGCGTTCCGTTAGGCGAGGTCATCAAGCGCCTCGGGCCGACCACGAAGGCCAAATACGTCGAGCTCATCACGCTGGTCGATCCGAAGCAGATGCCCGGGCAGCGAAGCGACGTCCTCCCGTGGCCTTATACCGAAGCCCTCCGGATGGATGAGGCGATGCACCCGCTCGCGCTGCTCACCACCGGAGTGTACGGCAAGCCGCTGCCGAACCAGAACGGCGCCCCGATCCGCCTCACCGTCCCGTGGAAGTACGGCTTCAAGGGCGGGAAGAGCCTGGTCAAGATCCGGTTCCGAGAGACCCAGCCGAAGACGACCTGGAACATTGCCGCGCCCGAGGAGTATGGCTTCTACGCCAACGTCAACCCGATGGTCGATCATCCCCGGTGGAGCCAAGCGACCGAGCGGCGGGTCGGCGAGTTCTTCAAGCGCAAGACGCTCCCGTTCAACGGCTACGCGGATCAAGTCGCCTCCCTGTATTCGGGGATGGATCTCAAGCGCAACTATTGAGGCATGACCGGCGCGCAGTGGGTCACCCGGGTTCTCAAGCCGGTCACCTGGGTCGCGTGTCTCGGGCCGGCGGTGTGGCTTCTCGCTGCGACCTGGGTCACGCTTCACGGTCCAACCGGCCCGCTCGACTGGGACCTCGGGGTCGACCCGGTCAAGACGCTCCAGCACACCACGGGCTTGAGCGCCCTCGTGATGCTGCTCGTGACCCTAACGGTCACGCCGTTCCGCCGGCTCACGGGGTGGAACCCGATCATCAAAGTGCGCCGGCTGCTCGGCCTGTTTGCCTTCTTCTACGCGCTCTCACATCTGCTCATCTACGCGGTCTTCGATCAGGAGCTCTCGCTCACCAAGATCGCCGCCGACATCGTCAAACATCCGTGGGTCCTCGTCGGCTTCGCCGCGTTCCTGATTCTCCTAACGCTCGCGCTGACGTCACCTGCCGCGGCGGTCCGGAAGCTTGGCGGTAAGCGATGGCAGTCGCTTCATCGGCTGATTTACGCCGCCGGGCTGCTCGGCGTGCTGCATTTCCTCTGGCTGGTGAAGAAGGACGAATCGGAGCCGCTGACCTACGGGGCGGTGTTTCTGGTGCTGATGGCGGTACGGTTGATTCCCCGGCGTAGTCGAAGGGCAGGGGAGCTCAAGGAGGGCTTAGGGCTCAAGAGTAGGGCGTAGGACGGTAGGTGGCATGACGCGGCGGGAGAGGTGCACCGAGCTGGCGCGGAGCAGCACGGTTGCGGATCGATCCGGGGCGCGGCACCGTGGCCCTAAGCCCTAGCGGCTCCAGCCCTACCAACAACCGAACGCCCGGACTAGTTTCCGACTTTAATGCCAACACTTCGGCTCCTGGACGAGCGCGCGATGGCGCGTGCGCTGGCGCGCATGGCGAGTGAAATCGTCGAGCGATGTCAGGGCATTGATGACCTGGTGATTGTCGGCATTCAGCGGCGAGGCGTCGAGCTGGCTCAGCGCCTCGCCGATTTGTTGAAGCAGGCCGAAGGGCGCGCCGTGCCGGTCGGCAAGCTCGACATCACGCTCTATCGCGACGATCTCCAGCTGGTGGGTCCACGTCCCCGAGTTGGCGAGACGAGCTTGCCTCGCGAGCTCGACGGGCAAACCGTGGTGATCGTCGACGACGTGCTCCATACCGGCCGGACGATTCGCGCGGCGCTCGATGAGCTCGCCGACTTCGGGCGGCCTCGCCGGATTCTGCTCGCTGTGCTCGCCGACCGCGGCGGCCGTGAGCTACCCATTCAAGCCGACATCGTGGGGATCCAGGTCGCGAGCACGCTCGGCGACCGAGTCGACGTCCTCGTCCGCGAGCGCGACGGGGAAGATGCCGTCAACGTGGTCCGCGCCGAATGACCGCCCTCGGCAAGGACCTCGTCGGGCTCGAGCCGCTCTCCGCCGAGCAGATTTTGCTCATTCTCGATACGGCGGAAGCGTTCAAGGAAGTGAGCGAGCGGCCGATCAAGAAGGTTCCGGCGCTCCGCGGCAAGACGATCGTCAACCTCTTCTTCGAAGCATCCACCCGCACCAGGATCTCGTTCGAGTTCGCCGAAAAGCGGCTCAGCGCCGATACGGTGAACGTTGCGGTCCAGGGCAGCTCGGTCAGCAAGGGCGAGACGCTCGTCGACACCGCGCGCAACCTCGAAGCGATGCGGATCGACATGGTGGTCATCCGCCACCCCGCGAGCGGCGCGGCCAAGTTCCTCGGCGAGCGGATCCGCTCGAACGTCATCAACGCCGGCGACGGCAAGCACGAGCATCCGACCCAGGGTCTCCTCGATCTCTTGACCCTGCGAGACAAGTTCGGGAAGATCGCGGGCCTCAAGGTCGCGATCTGCGGAGATGTCCTCCACAGCCGGGTGGCACGGAGCAACATCTGGGGGCTGCTCAAGCTCGGGGCGGAGGTTGCGGTCTGCGGGCCGCCGACGCTGATCCCGCCGGGCCTCGAGTCGCTCGGCGTCAAGGTGCTCCACCGGATCGACGATGCGATTCAGTGGGCCGACGCGCTCAACGTGCTGAGACTTCAGCTCGAGCGGATGGAGGGAGGCTTCGTTCCCTCGCTCCGCGAATACAACCGGGTTTTCGGGGTGAGCCGCGAGCGGCTCGAACGGGCGCCCCGCGACCTTGTCGTGATGCACCCCGGTCCAATGAACCGAGGCGTGGAGATCGACAGCGACGTCGCGGACGGGCCGCACAGCGTCATCCTCCCGCAGGTGACGAACGGTGTCGCGGTCAGGATGGCGGTGCTGTACCTCCTGGCCGGCGGCGGACCCGAGTGGCGCGCAGACGGAGAAGATCGATGAGGCCGTTGTTGATTCGGGGTGCCCGCGTGATCGACCCCTCCCGGGGGACCGATGGGATTGCCGACGTGCTCGTGAGCGGCGGCAGGATCGAAGGCGTCGGTCTCAATATTCCCGATCCTGAGGGTGGCGTGATCGTCGATGGCACGGGCAAGGTCGTCTCGCCCGGGTTGGTGGAC
The DNA here is from genome assembly GCA_039933355.1 of Gemmatimonadota bacterium. Taxonomy (GTDB): domain Bacteria; phylum Gemmatimonadota; class Gemmatimonadetes; order Gemmatimonadales; family GWC2-71-9; genus SHZU01. The sequence goes on from JBDTOH010000254.1 coordinate 8,029, forward strand.
GTCCACGTGCATCTCCGGGAGCCGGGGCAGGAGCACATGGAGACGATCGCCACGGGTGCGATGGCTGCGGTGGCCGGCGGCTTCACGGCCGTCTGCGCGATGCCGAACACGGATCCGGTCATCGACAATCAGGCCGCG
>JBDTOH010000255.1:0-8155 GCA_039933355.1 Gemmatimonadota bacterium
GGCCTCGCGCTGCATCCGGAGCCGGGCGGACGATTCGTCCAGGATGTCGATCGCCTTGTCCGGGAAGAACCGGTCGCGGATGTGGCGCCGGGCGAGCTTTACGGTGGACTGGAGCGCTTCTTCGGTGATGGTGACGCCGTGATGGGTCTCGTACTTCCCCTTCACTCCGCGGAGCATCGCGAGCGTCATCTCGTCGTCCGGCTCGTCGCAGATCACCTTCTCGAACCGGCGGGCGAGGGCCCCGTCCTTCTCGATCGATTCGCGGTACTCGTCGAACGTGGTGGCACCGACACAGCGGAGCTCGCCGCGGGCGAGCGCGGGCTTGAGAATGTTGGCGGCGTCCATGCCGCCCGCGTTCCCGCCGGCGCCGACGAGCGTGTGGATCTCGTCGAGGAAGAGAATCACGTCGTCGAGCTCGCGGACCTCGTCCGCGATCGCTTTGATCCGCTCCTCGAACTCGCCGCGGTACTTGGCGCCCGCGACGAGGCCGGTGAGATCGAGCGCGAGGAGGCGACAGTTCTTGAGCGATTCCGGCACGTCGCCGGCGACGATTCGGAGGGCGAGACCTTCGACCACCGCCGTTTTGCCGGTGCCGGGATCGCCGACGAGCACCGGATTGTTCTTGGTCTTGCGGAGCAGCGTCTGGATGACGCTCCGCGTCTCGACATCGCGGCCGATGACGGGCATCAGCTTGCCGTCGCGCGCGGTCTGGGTGAGGTCCTTGGTGTACTTGGCGAGGACGCTGCCTCCCGCTTCGGCCTTCTGCTCTTCGGCGGGCTGCATAACGGTTGGAGAGTCGAGCGCGGCCGCCAGCTTGTCGGCGGTCCACCCGGCATCGCGGAGCGCCGGCCCGAGGCTTCCTTGATCGGAGGACACGGCGGCGAGCGCGACCTCGAGCGGCCCGATCGTGTGGGCGCCTTTCTTGTCCGCGACGGCGGTGGCGCGATCGAAGAGATCACGGAGCGAACGGCCGGCCACGGGCTTACGGCCGGGCTCGGCCTTCACGGAGTCGGGGCCGTCGGGCGCGGCCTCGACCCGCTGATAGGCCTTCGCAGCGTCGAGCCCGAGCTTCGCCCCCGTCCTGCCTAACGAGCCCTTTGGATCGAGCAGGGCCAGCAGCAGGTGCTTTCCCTGGATATAGGCAAGACCGGCCTTGGCCGCGATACGCTGCGACTCTTCGAGCGCGGCCGAGAGGTCCATCGAAAGGCGGTTGAGATCCATACATCCGTTCGCGGTTCGGGTTCCGGGTTCGGGGCGACGTCAGCGGTAGGCCGCTAACTTTGCCCCGGCCGCCTGATCGTGATCTTGGGCACCTTCTCCTGCGTCGACGCGGGCGACTGCGTCGGCAGTGGGGCCGCGGCGGGGCGCGGCGGGGCGATGGGTCCCGGCATCGACGACACGACCCCCGCTCCCGGCGCGCTCATGCCGAGCCGGCGGCGGAACAGTACGGCGCCACGGATGCCGTGGCCCGGCTGCACTGTCACCGTCAAGCCCGAGATCGTGGTGACGTCCTCGGGCGCCTTGAAGTTGACCGCAAAGTTTCGCTGGCTCTCGAGCTCGCACATCGCCACGATCGTCTTGGGCGGGCGCGCGCCGCCGGCCGCGTTCACCCGGATGGTCACGCTCATCTCCTGCCCGGGCGTCCACTGATAGCTGCTCTTCGGATCGCCGGTGAGGACGACGCGATACTCGAAGTTCCCGGGAAGCTCGAGCTGGCCGAACACGAACGTGAGCATGTCGCCGTCGCGCTGCGGATGCGACGGCGAGCTGACGGTCTCGTAGAAATGGTCACCGTCGGCGTCGATCAGGAACCGAATCGACTCGATGGCCCGATTGAGTCGATAGTCCACGTACTTGCCGGCCAGGGCTTCGATCAGCTGGCGGAACCGCTGGAGCGTCTCCCCGGCCCGGACGACGAGCGGCCGGAGCTCCTCGCGCCGGTCGAGCTCGCGGGGCGACAGCAGAGCGCCCTGCTCCGATTCGAGCAGCTCGGTGTAGGAGGCGTCTACCTGGCCGAGATCCTTGAAGAACTGCCGGGTCGACGCGCTCAGGCTCAGGCCTAACGCGACGAGCCGGCGGGCCCGCTCGATCTGCTGGAAGAACCGGGGCGGCGCGATGGTGAGATCGGCGGTCTCGTAGGCGCAGGTTTCGAGGGCGAGCACCGCGCGCTCGACGAAGGCGCGGATGTCGAGATCGGGCCGGACGTCGACGCCGCGCGCCGCGACCCGCTCGGCATAGTACCCGGCGCGGTCGTGAACGTGCTGGAACTCGTTGACGAGGAGCCGGATCTCGGACTGGAGCTTGGCGACCGCCGTATAGAGCGCGCTGTGGGCGAGGAGCGACGCGCATGGCGGGATGTACTGGCCGTCGAGCTCGAAGCCGAGCGTCTCGGAGGCGCGCCGGAGCCGGCCCACCGGCATCGAGACCGGCGCCAAGTCGGCGGTGATGCCGAGGCGGACCTCGTAGCCGACCCGGTTGAGCGCAGCCTGGTTGGGATTGGCCGGATCCGCGCCGACCGAATCGGGGTCGGCCTCCTTGCCGCCGACCCTCACGACATAGACGATGACGTCCGACACGCCGCCGAGATCCGAGCGGTTGATCTCGGAGTGGATCACCCGGCTCTCGTCCACCTCGATCAGCTCGCCGCTCGGCGTCACGCCGCGGGCGCGGAGCACGGAGACCCGGAGCCGGCTGCCGTCGTTGAGCAACTCGACCTTGGGATCGAACTTGGCGAGCCCCTGCTCGACGGCGTCGAGCCTGACCCCGCCGCCGACGAGGCCGCTGATCGGAATGCAGTACCGGAGCAGCCAGGCAACCTGCTCCTCGATGAAGCGGTCCTGACGGAGGAAATGCTCCGGAGTGAGGAGCATTCCCGTCGTCCAGTTGACGGACCGAAAAGATTGATCGCGCTCGGTCACGCGGGACTCCTTCGAGCAGAAACGTTAGGCGGGCTCAAGCAGCCCGTCCCAGATAGGCGTTGACGCCAAGGGCCGCGACCCGGTTCGGGTCGCCGAGCACGGCGCCCTCCGAGCGCTCTCCCACGTGCCAGCGCTCGCGGACGGCGGAACGGAGATGAGCCGGCAGCACGAGCCGATAGAGCGCCTCCCGCTCCCGCCGCATCACGGGTGCGAGGTGGAGGCGATACGTGGCCAGGTCCACGGGACCGATGTCGATCTCGACCGACGTCGCCGCGGTGACGCCGTCTCCGACGATCGAGTCGACGCCGAGCCGTCCGTTCAACATCCCGAGCCGGGTGCGGCGGTCCGACGGAACGGGGGCAACGCCGGCCACCAGACGCACGACCCCGGCCGGAAGCCGGAACACGGCCTTCAAGGCCAGCGCCGGCCCATCAGGGCGCCCGGCGATCCGATGCAGGGACGGGAGCAGGCGAGCTACATCATACCACCGTTCCCGCGCCCACTGCTCGGCCTTGACTCCGAAGATCTCGACGATCCAGCGGTAAGCGCCGGCGGGGTCGTCGGGATGGAGGGCGAGCATCCCACCGGCTGCGCGAAGGTGATGACCGATTTTGAGCAGCGGGTTGTCGAACAACGCGAACAGGCGATCCGACCTGAAGTCGCCCTCGTTGCTGTCGCGGAGCGGAAACGGAAGGCTCTCGAGCGAGCCGGTCCCGGCCACGTCGAGCACGATGCGCGACCCGGGCTCGAGCGGCGTGCCCGGGGCTGGTGACTGCTCGACGATGGTGCCGCGGGCCCAGCCGGCGCCGGCACTCTGCAGAATCAGCTGGTCCATCGCGACGCCGAGCCGAAGGAGCGCAGGGACGGCCGCGTCGACCGTCTGGCGGACCCCGCGTTCGGGGGTGCAGAAGTCCGGCATGAGGAGGCTCATCTCAGCGCCCCTTGCCGACGGTTCTGAGCGAGACGAGCAGCCGGTGCCCGATCATCGTGCGCTCTTCGAGGTACCGCTGCAGCTCGACTTGGAGCCGTTCGAAGTCGGCCTCGGGATCGGCGAAATCATCAGGCGAGACGTTGACCGCAACCCGGGTCACCAAGCCAAGGCCGAGGTCGGTGATCTCGGAGGCGGCTTCGACGTCCACGCTCCGGATCAAGGGCTCGAACGCGCGGGCGGCGGCGTCGATGTCGCCGGCGGTGACGATCCGCTCGCGGGTCCGGAGCAGCTCGGCAAACCGGAGGCGGGCCTCGACATAGGCCGGCGGCGCGGCGCCGCCCTTGGTTGGCGTTAGGCTCGTGACCCGGGCGATCGGGTTCCGGGGCAGGTCGACCCTGATCTGCTTGACCTCGCCGACATCGATCCCGTTGCCGTTGTCTCCGTCGCAATAGAGCAGCCGGAGCATCGCGTACGTGTCGAACCGGCCGCTCTCCTGGCGCGCGGGCGCGAACTCGAACCGGCCGGCGCCCCGGTACCGGTACCGCCCGCTGGTCGGCGGAGCCTCGAGATCGCCGGCGTCGACATAAGCGGTCCCGATCTCCCCGGTCACGCTCAGGACGGCCATGACGTGACGCTGGGTGCTGCCGTAGGGAGCGTGGCTCACGACCGAGCCCATCCGGTTGAAGTCGATCCGCTCGTTCCACACTTCCACGTTCGACGCGGTAACGCAATTGACCGCGATCCGGCTGATCGCGTTCGCGACGCCGCGAGTGCCGGCCGGAAGCGGGATCTGGACCCACGCGGCGGAGGGTTCGAGCGCCTGATCGTGGCCGGGGGGCAGGAGCCGGTTGACGACGCCGCGGAGGGCGGGAGGAACGCCGCCGACCCAGCGGCGGTCGACCGGCACCTGGGGGAAAAGCCAAACCCGCGAGCCGTATGGGCCGCTCATGATGTCGAGGGCCCGGCCGCTCTCGGACTCCGGCTCGGCGCCCTGCGGGCCGGCCCGGAACCAGGCGAGCCGCCGCATGCCGCCTCGCGACGGCGTCGGGCGGAGCACGCCCGGCTCGGTGACCCGGCCGGCCCCGTCGAGGAGCTGCCACGGGCTCCTGCCTAACGCTTGACCCACGTCGGCGCCGCCCTGGCCCAGCTCGAAGTAGATGCCGAGCCGGCTGAGATGGGCGGAATCGGAGCGGAAGGCGAGAAAGATCGTCGGCGCGGCGCCGGGGAGGGCGAGCGGCGCGGAGGTGCCGGGAAGGATGGGCGCGTTGGCCTCAGGGATCCGCGCGCCCGCGATCGTGGTGAGCCGGCCGCCTTCGTAGACCCCGGCAAACACCAGATCGGTCGGGGCGATCTCGATCGGCGCGTCCGGGGCGAAGATGATCTGATCGGCGTTAGGCCGGTAGCCGATCAGCTCGTTCTCGGAGGAGACCAGCTCGCGCTGCTCCAGCTGGGTGAACTGGACCACGGTCTGGGCCGGCCGGGCGAGGCGGGGCGGCAGCCCGAGCCCGCGGATGAGATCATTGAGCGCGGCGTCGAAGAAGACGTGGTCCGCCTCCTGATAGACCCGGTCGACCTGGACCGCGAGCGCGTGAAACAGCGCGCCGAGGACCGGGTCGGGCTGCGCCTGGGCGCCGGTCGACTCGTAGAGCGAACGGGTGAACTCCTCCCGCAGCGACCGGGCGATGTCGGCGGCGGATCGGTCGGCGGGTCGAAGACTCTGACCGGAAGTCACGGCTCCTCGTTAGGTTCGCGGCGTCAGGGCGTCCGCGGTCCGCTTGGGCGCCGCGACCTCAGGCGTGGACGCGTCGCCGAGATCGGTCTTCTGGACCTGGGCGGGCTTGGCCATGACCGGACTGCCCATATAACCCGGCGGCTGGAGGTGGACCAGGGTTCCGATGACGTTGTTCACGGCGCCGGCGATCGAGTCCACGTTGGCCCCGCCCTTGATCGTGACATTGGTTCCCGCGATCCCGGTATTGCCGCCGGCCTTGATCGTGGCGTTGCCGCTCACGTCGGACGAGTCATCGCCGCCCACTTTCCGAACGGAGTCAGCCGTGATGTCTTGGAGCATCGTCTTGCACTTGAAGCGGATCGCACCGTCCGGCGCCTCGAACGCGATGTCGCCGGTCGATTGGATCGTGATGCATGGCGCCCCGCCTTTGTTGGTGAGCTGGAGGATGCACTTCTTGTCCTTCGTGAAGATCTCGATCGTCTCCTCATTCGCCTTGTCGAGCAGCTGGATCGTGTTGCCAGACAGGGTGACGATGCGCTTGGCCTTGTTGTCCGGCATGCTCTCGGGCGGCTTGTCCTTTCCGTTCCAGAGCGAGCCGACGACGAACGGCCGCTCGGGATCGCCGGCCTCGAACTGCACGAGAACTTCGTCACCGATCTCGGGAATGAAGTACGTCCCGCGCCCGTTGCCCGCGTACGGAACCACCACCCGAGCCCAATTGGTTTCGGCGTTCTGCCACCGATACTTGACCTTGACGCGCCCGAGCTTGAGAGGATCCTCGGTGTCGATGACCTCCGCCGTCACCGGCCCGTCCATGACGGGACGTCCCGGCTGGGTAGCGTACGTGAACTTCTTCCACCCGGTGCCGACACAGTCGCAGGTGTAGTGCTGATCGCGGAAGATGTGGGTCGCCCGGATGACGCCGAGCTGGCCGTCGAGCGGCGCGGTGGCACCGAGAGTGTCGATCACCGTGATGAGATCGCCCGCAAGCACACCCGGGATGACCGTCGTGAGCTCGATCGCAAGGGCGGAGCCCAGGGCCCGCTCGCTTTCATGCTTGAGCATGTTCCGAAAGACGTTCTGGTCGGCCGAGCGGCCGAGAGCAGGCTCGAACTTCGGGTCACCTCCCCCGGCGGTCCTTGGTGCGATGGACTTGAGCTTGTCGAGCAGGCCGCCGGCCGCCGAGAGCGCATCGGGAGCCTGACGCACCCCGGCGTGATAATGAGAGTGCTTCCCGACGGGATCGTAGTTCGCGCCCGCGGCAGTGTGGTTCGTTGGCCGCATCCTGGTCGTCAGCGCCACGACGTCGTTGCCGAAAACCAGCGTGAACTCCGTCGACTTGAACTCGTTCCGGAGCTCGACGTTCGGCCCCATCGTTACCATGAACATGCCCGCTTCGTCGGCCAGGCGACGGAGGAATTCGAACTCCGTCTCGCCCCAAAGGACGTGGTCGAAGACGGGCAGATCCACCGCCGAGCCTACGAGCTTGAGTCCCAGCCTGCCGGCGATGGAGGCCAGCTTGCTCTCCGGGAAATAGGTCGGCATGGTCCGATCGTGCCTGATCGACGCGGAGACGGCCTGCAAGATGTACCGGTTGCCGCCGTCGGCCATGTGGGTCTGACTGCCGTCGAAGACCTTTCCCTGAAAGATCTCGACGGCGTCCTTGACCTCGTCCTTCACGGTGACGACGAGGTCCTTGTCGATCAGGTCGACGAGCTTGGTCGTGCTGAAGCGATCTCCGATCACGAACTCGAGATCGCACCGAGTGTGCTCACCGAGCTGCTGATCGACCTCGAGGGATTCGATCTCGCTGTTGAGCAACGTCAAGGGTCCGATGGTAGCGCGAACGAGAACCTGCATGCTGTGCTCTCCTCCTCCGTTAGGCTCCGCTACCGAGCGTCGATATCCCCGAACAACGCCTGACCCGCCCGGTCCTCAATCGTCAGCTTGAAGCGGCGCTGGCCGGTCCCGCCGACCCGCCCGGTGACCACCGACTGGACCGTCCACTCGACGACGCCGAGGTTCTTGAGCGCCAGGTTGATGGCGTCCTTGAGCGACTCCTGGTCCTGGCGATCGCGGTTGGCGGCCTCGACGAACAGCTCCAACAACCCGAACCAGGGCGCGTGCGGCCAGTTGGTGGCCGTCGTTCCCGCCATCGCCCGAATCAGCTCGAGCACCGCGTCAAAGCCGTCTTGCTGTTCCAGTTTTCCTTCGGGCGTGACGCGAAACGGGAGGGCGGTGCAGCGCATGGCGGCTAGGGCTTAGGGACCAGGTCTTAGGGCTTAGGGATTCGAGTGGCGGGAAGGGTGCTCCCTAAGCCCTACTCCCTAAGCCCTATTCCCTACTTGGTAAACTTGTGCTTGCCCACGTTCGACTCATCCACGACGACCGTCAGCTCGATTTTGATCAGGTTCTTGAACTGGACCGAGCTTCCCCCAGCCGCGGTCAGCTCGGCCGGCGGGTTGCCGACTTCGAACCCGCTGACCCATCCCATGAACTCGACCGCGTGGAGCACCTTGTCCGCTTCGTCGAGATACCAGGTGATCTCGACTTTATGGAGGGGATCTTTCGACT
>JBDTOH010000256.1:0-8126 GCA_039933355.1 Gemmatimonadota bacterium
GGGTCGTTGAAGATCCTGAGCTTGACCACCGAGCCCTGCGGCACGTGCCACTCGACGTCCATGTTCTCTTTGCCGGTCGCGGCGTCGCGCAGGATCCAGCGGACCTGCTTCGACGTCGAGAGCCAATTCATGTCGGGCATGCCGTCGACCCATTCGACCGGCGCGTAATACGCGGTGTCGACGTTCATGAATTGCACGGTCGCGAGCGGGAGGGCGCTGGTCTTCACGGTCAGCGTCAGCTCACGGTCCGGCGGCCGGTTGAATTGGGAGCGGTAGCGGTCGATGTCGCGGGAGACCGCCGCGTTCTGCCGGAGCGCGGCAAACTGGCGGGCGAAGTCCGGCGCGGCCGGAGCGCTAGCCACGGTCACGATACCTAACGTGTCGACCTCGGGCTCGAACTCGCCGGCGAAATGGTTGATGGCCTGGACCGCGTTGACCAGGGCGTACCGGCCCGGGCGGTCGAAGCGGGCCTCGACGACGTAGCGCTCCGCCGGCGCGAGCACGACGCTGGCCACCCGCTCCTCGCGCTCGAACCGGCTCACGTCGGAGGCGACCACCTTCATCTGTGCTCCGCCGAACGACACGTTGTAGGTGCGCGAGCTCGAGGCGTTGGTCAAATAGAAGCGGACCACCTCACCGCGCTTGGCCTGCATCGACCAGCTCGGCTCGCCGTTCGTGAGCAGGACATTCCCGACTCTCCCCATCAGCGCGAAGTCCGCGGCTTCCTTGCCGAACGGGATCAGCGTGTCGGCGTTGATCAGGATATCGCTCAGGACCAGCGCCTGCTCGCGATTGACCTTGGAGTAGTAATCCGGGTCCGGAGAATCGACGAGCATGTTGCCGACCAGCCCCATCGCCTGCTCGATGTCCTCACGCACGTGGGGATGGTACCAGTAGATCCCGGCATCCGGAAACCGAACCTGGTAGACGAAGCTGGCGCCGGGAGCAACCGCGTCCTGCGTAAGCCCGGCGGTGCCGTCGAACCGGTTGTCCAGCCTAACGCCATGCCAGTGGACCGTGCTCGGGAGATCGATCGCGTTGTGGAAGCGGACGACGATCGAGGCGTTCTGGGGGACCCGGATCAGCGGCCCCGGCACCTGGCCGTTGAAGCCGTACATCGCGAACGGACGGCCCTTGATGGTGTGGCGCACCAGCGTCGCGGTGAGATCGAGCGTATCGCCGCTTTTGAGCCGCGTCACCGCGCTCGGCTTGGCGGCCGGCAGGCGCATGATGTCGATGCCCGAGCCGGGGAGAAACGGGGTGATGGCCGGCCGCTCGCCGATCAGGCCGGGCATCGTCTTCATGCCCTTCGGCATCGGAATGGGCATGACCATATCGTGGCCCATAGCCGAGTGGTCCATGCCCTGCATCGACATGGACGAATCCACCTTCGCGGGCTTCTTCGGCGGGGTCTGCGCGGTTACGGCGATGCGGGGCGCACTCCCCAGCACCGCCAGGAGCAGCATCGCCGTGCGGCTCATCCGGGTGGAATCCCGCGGAACAACGGATGGGAGAGAAACGATTGGAGCCAACCGCTGGGCGAAGTTCCGTGCAGCACGGTGGGCCCGGTCTTAGCCTTGGCAAGGCTATCCGCCTCGGCGCTGATCACCAGCAGGAATTTGTTGAGCTCGGCATGGCCGATGGTGGCGGAGCCGTTCGAGACTGTTCCGAGGCGATACCACTTGCTCAGGTCCGGGGTGACCGCCCACGCGATATAGGTGGTGAACGCTCCGAGGCTCGACGGCTCCGGTAAGCCGCCGAGCTCGAGCTGGACGTCGTACGAGGCTACCCCGTCGGCCGTCACCGCGACGCCGAAGGGGGAAGCCGCGTAGACCAGGCGCGCCCGCCCCGTTGCGTTAGGCGCCGAGGAGGTGCTGAAGAGCGGGATGTCGAAGGGGCCGGCCGCCAGGAGCAGTCCGACCAGCAGGACCGCCTTCACGGCACCGGCTTGGACCGCTCCGGCCCGCGATCCCAGTCTTGCACGCTCGAGATGTTCGGCATGCCGTGGTCGTGGCCGTTCCAGCCGTTGAAGCCGTCCATCTTGAAGAGCCATAGACCGCTCCGCATGTCGGAGAGCACGACGAGCCCGTCGTAGTTGCGAATGTCCACTCCGAAGGCTCCTTGCATGACGCTGTTCGTGCTCTGCCATCCGTTGTCGGCAGTCCCGCCGAAGCCCTTCTCATGCTCGCACTCACACGTAAAGAAGGCGCCCTCGGTCTTGGGATGCTTCGGGTCGGTCAGATTGAAGATCTGGAGCCCGTCCTCGTAGGCAGAGACGAAGACGTAGGGCCAGCGGACCTCGTGATTGTGCGCCAGGTCGCGCCAGTCCGCGGTCCAGGCGCTGATCGGCTCGTCGATATTCTGGGTCTTGCCGCTCTGACCGTCCGCCAGGTCCCAGATCCTGAGCGGCGTGTACTGGTACTCCGTCTCGGTCACCGCATACCGGCCATCGGGCGACGGCGTGAACGTGTGGGCGACGTCCATACCCAGGCTGGTAATCGTGAACAGCTGCTTGGGCGTGTCCGGGTGGGTGACGTCCCAAACCGAGTAACCTCCGAGCCCCGCGCCGTAGAACTTGTCGGTGTTGGTGGCCGGATCGAAGCCGACGTAGAAGTCGTGATAGCCGCCGGCGCCGATCTGCTTGAAGGGCGTCGGGTTTGGCACCTCACCGATCAGCCAAGTGGCCGCGTCCGCCCCGCTGACGACCTTTGCGAGGTCGTAGACCAGCGCCTTCTGCGCGTTGACGGTCGCGAAATAGAGCGCTCGTCCGTCGGAGTGCTTGTAGGCGAACGTGTTGTGAAATCCACCGGGCGCCTGCGGATACCGAATTCGGGCCACGACCTTCACCTTGGCCGGGTCCGGCAGGCCGGTGACGTCAAAGATGACCGCGCCAAGATCCGCGTCCGGACTTCCCTGCATGAACTGGAACGACTGAGCGTAGTAATACCGATCGCCGATCTTGAAGTATTTCCCGTCCATCGCGCCGATCCCCCGGTGCAACTCAGGGTTCTCGATCGTCCAATCGAACAGCTTCTTCGGGCTGGCCGGATTGCTGATGTCGTAGATCTGCGCGTCGAAGTTGACGAAGCCGGAGACGTAGACGTAGGGGCGGCCGCGGTCCTGTTCGAGCTCGACGTCAGCGGCCTTCCATGGCCCCTTGTTGTTCAGGACGTGATTGATGGTGTGGACCTTCTCGGTGCCACCGTGCTTCTGGTCGGCCTGCGGGAGGGATGCACCTGGGTCTTGAGCTCGGGCAGCTGTCGCGCACAGCGACAACAGGGATACCACAATGAAACGGCGCATCGATCCTCCTAAGTAGATTCGGGAAACGCCACTGCGTTGGGACGATGGGGGCGGGCGAGTCGGTCTTGTGGCGTGAAAAGCCGGTTCGCGGTTGCCCGGAGTATGCCGAAGGCACGGGCGCGGGGCAAGGCACGCGGACTACCGACACGAGATCAGAGCTGATTGTTCACACCGACTTGCAGGCCGAAGCCGCCAGATCTCAGCTCGACGAACCCAGGTACGCGGCGACGCTGCGCCAAACCTGCCCCTCGGCCGCGGTCGGATGGTTCGACATCACGACGCCCACAAGGTCGCGCTCGGGATCGAAGAAGAACCGAGTGACGATGCCGGGGAAACCGCCCGTGTGCCCCACCAGCGGATGGCCGTTCACTGTGAGCAGGATGAATCCGAAGCCATAGCCGGTGGTGCCGCCGAGGTCGGTGTCGGTGGCCCGGGACATCATCTGCTTGGCGATTGCCGGGTCCAGGATCTTTCCGCCGCGGAGCGCCTCGGCCCACTTGAGCAGGTCGGGCGCGGTGGACCAGCCGCCACCGGCACCGCCTCCGCGCACCGTGTGGGTGAAGAGGTTGTTGCGAAAGACACCCTGCTCGTCCGTGTAGTACCCAACCGCCAGATTGGGAACGTCCCGGTCGAGCTCGTAGAAATCGGTGTCGGTCATGCCGGCCGGCTCGAAGATGTGCCGCTTGATGTAACTGAAATAGTCTTCGCCGGAGACCTTTTCGATCACCAACGCCAACACCGCGAACCCGGTGTTGCTGTAGGACCACCGCGCGCCCGGCTCGAAGTCGAGCGGCGAATTCACGAAGAAGGGCGTCAAGTCCTTCGTCGTTCGCACCGCGGTCCAGTTTCCCTTGAACAACTCATCCCAATACAGCCCGAGCCCGGACCGATGGGACAGGAGCTGAGCGATCGTGACCTTGCTCGCGATCGCCTTGTTGGGGTAATCCGGCAGCACGCGCGCAAGAGTGTCGGTGAACTTGAGCTTACCCTGGCTCACCAGTTGCCCGATCGCGACGGCGGTGAACGTCTTGCCGACCGAGGCCAGATTGAACTTGGTGTCGGGGCGATTCGGGATTTGATACCCCTCGTGCGCCAATCCATGAGCGGATTGGTGGACGATCCGCCCGCCATCGGCCACGAGCACGGATCCGTGAAAGCCGCGGGTCTGGTCGAGACGGGCGAGCACGGCCGTCAGCGAATCGAGTGCTTGGGACTTGGACAGCGGCGTCTGGGCGACGGCGCCCGCGGCAGGCCGCACGAGGAGCAGGAGAAGCAGAAGGCGTTTCAGGTGAGGCTCTCGATCGTTGAGTAGAGTGGTGCAGACCGCGAGGGCGGCGTCGCGACTTTGAGTCCCTACTGCGGGTCGGCGGGATTTGTTTCGGAGGAAGACGGTAGGACCGCCCTACCGTCTTCCCGTCGTGATCTGTCGTCGCTTCGATGAGCTCAGCCGAGCGGGTTGTAGGGCCAATCGTCGAACGAGAGCGCATCCTCTCCGACACCCACTTCGGATCCCTGCAGGATCTCGAGGCTGGACGTGGTCGAGGTCGAGATCAGCGGAGTCGCGTACCGGATGTAGATCCGCTCTTTGTTGTGAAAGGCCATCATCGTCGCGGAGACCGCGCTGCGATACTGTGGTGACGCCGCGCTCACGGAGATCAGCATTCGCCGGATCGCGCTCACGTTGAGCTTGATCATCAACCGGTCCGCATCGACCGAGTAAGCCGACACCATGCCGTTCGTGGTGGCAGTCAGACTCATAGGCGCATGCGAAAGGCTCGGGCCGCTCGACGTTGTGGCCGGCGTGGCCAGTGTGGCCTTTGGACCACTCGGCGTCGCGGCGGTTGCGGCTTTCGGGCCTGCCGGGGTCGCGGCCGCGACCCGATTGCCGGCGTCGCGCTGTTTGGTCGTCGTTCCTTCGAATCGCTTGGACATCTGTCCCTCCCTGAGTGGGTAGGTCGTGCGTTACAGCGCGTGTTCTACGGCGAGATACAAGGTCGTGAGGTCCGGCGCCGATACGATGAGCTCCGCGAGGGTCGCCGAGGAGGCCGGGGAGACGTGGGTGGTCGTGCCGCGGGAGCCGGACTTCCAAACGGTTCGGGTCGGCTGACCGTCGCGGGCCCTGTGCCATGAGATCAGGGAGGGCACCCCGTCGAGGAGCTCGATTCCCCAGATCAGATTCTCGAACCGTCCTGTCGAGCCGCTGTTGAGGTAGAAGGAGATCGCTTCGACGCCACTGGCCTGGGCGCGGCCGGGCATGAAGCGGGGCTCGTGGCTGTGGCCGAGGATGAGCGTCGGGACCGGGCCCGGGAAGGCGCTCCGGAGCTCGTCCACGATCCGGATTTCATTGAGATGGCGGAACTTGAACCAGCGGTGCCCCGTCTTTACCTCGTCGTCGATAGCCTTTTGCGGATTCGCGTTCTCGAAGTACTCCCACGCGATGTTCTTGTCGTAGATATTCTCCCACTCCCGCTTGGAATCGAGCGAGCCGAGCAGGGACGCCAGCAGGTCGGCCACTTCTTTCGGAGTGAGATCGAGAACGGGAATGTCGGCTCCATCCGACTGCGCGGGCTCGTCCGTCACGACGTTGTTGTTGACCTCCTGCGCTCCCGAGAGCCACTCGTCGATCGGATCGAAGTCGACGCGCCAAACCCGGTCCGGTCCCTGGAACGCCCACGCGGAGGCCTGCGTGAATGACTCGCCGAGCCGGTCCGCGAACATGGGAGTGCACGAGGTATCGAATTGATGGCCGTGGCAAATGATGTGGGTAAACCGAGCCCCGTTGCTCAGCAGCAGTGCGTCGCTTGCGAGCGGGAAGTCGATCCCGGCCACCCGGCTCACCGTACCGGCGAAGACGGGGTCGCTCATGTCGCGGTCGTGGTTGCCGGTGATCTTGAAGTAGCGCCGCGGCTCGATGAACTGTTCCGAGAGGACCCGGTAGTAGTCCGGGTTGTCCCGCACGATCGACTCGAGCTGCGGCAGCTGCTTGGACTTCCGATAGTCGATGATCCTGTCCCAACCCCATTCGCCGATGCCCTCGATCTCGGCGAGCACCGGCTCGAAGATCAAGAGCTCCTCGACATCACCGTTTTCGATCAGCGTGTATTCCGACGCGCCGTAATAGTCTTCGAGAACCTCGACATACAGGTCGCGGTTGCCGCTCCCACCGCCGGATCCGGTGGTGAAGAAATTCTGGCGGCTCTTCTTGTCGAGCATGTGATGGTCGGAGAAGACGACGTACTTCCCGCTCGTGCTCGCGACTTGAACGGTCGGGTACGTGTTGTGGTCGAGCCCGGTGATTGGCCTCCCGGTGGATCCGAGCGGCGCCTTTCCGGTCAGCGTGGCGAGCGCCGAGATCTGTCGGCCAACCTCCAAAGAGGTGGCGAGGTGTTTCGTTTCGTTCTCGAGCATCGCGCAGATCATCAAGCCCCAGAGCTCTTCGAACGCCTCTCGGTTGCCTCCGAGGTGATAGTGCGACGCCATCGTCTTCGCAGACTCACGCGCCACAATGAGCGAGGGGTTATCGAGAAAATCCCCTACGTCCTCACCCGCCTCGCTGAGCCAGTCCCACAGATTGAAGCTCATGAATCCTCCTGTCCGGTCTCGGTCGCAAGAATTCCGCTGTCAGAACACATGGCGTCGTGGGCGGGCGGAAGTGGACATTGGAGGGCGGAAGGGCGGAAGGCGGCAAGGCGGCAAGGCGGCAAGGCGGCAAGGCGGCAAGGCGGCAAGGCGGTGAGACGGTAAGACAGTAGGATGGTGAGGCGGCGGAGGGGCGGAGGGGCGTCTTATCGGGGTCTGTCATCCCGAGCGTTAGCTCGCAATGATAGGGGGTTAGGTGGAATTGGAGTCACCTGGTCTTGCCGCCCTGCCGTCTTGCCGCCTTCAGAAACCGCGCGTATCGGTCCGCTGCGGTGTCGAACGCCTCTCGCTGTGCTTTCGTCAGGCGTTTGAACGGCATGAAGGTTACGTCGACCGATGTCTTGGTCAGTGTCCGCTTCCAAGTCCCCACGACCTGTCCGCCGAGCACCATGATCGGGTTGAAGATCCCGCCGCCGGCGTTGACGCGTTTCGCGTACGAGGGGTCGAGGACGGCGCTCCGGTCGCGATAGGCGACCGTATACTCGTCGAAGGCCGGCAGGAGATACGCGCGATCCACGCTCGCTCGGGAAGCCGGAGGGGAGCCGGCGAACCAGTGGGCCCGGTCGTCGATCGAGGCGGTCGTTAGGCGTGGTTTGGCGAGCTCGGCACCGGCCCGGGCATCCGTGAGGGTCAGCCCAGACCACCATGCGAAGTCGTGAAGCGTCGCCGGTCCGTGGCCCGTGAAGTACCGGGCCGCCAGCTCGGCGAGGGCTTCATCGCGCTCCTTGGCTTTCGGCGGCGGCACCCATTCGTCGAGCAACGCGAACGCCTGCTGCTTCCCCTCTCGCGCGGCGAAGCAGATCAATCGGGTCTGCGCGTGATGACCCAGGATGTGGAGGCCGCGGGCGCCGGCGGTCGCGATGTTGGCCGCGTTCAGGATCTCATACAGTCGAGGCCGGGTCACCTGTTTGCCGCCGTGGAGCGCGTCGACGAACAGCTCGCCGCTCCGGGCAAACACGCGCGCGTCGAGCTCCAGCTCCCGGTGCCGCGCCGAGCTGCCCGCCGCGACCCGAGGCGCGAGCAGCTTCACCATCCAGTGCACGTCTTCCGCCGCCACGAAGTGGAGGGTGCCCCGCATCGGCCAGGTGCGGACAATGGTGCGATCGGCGAGGGCTTGCTCGACCGTGGCGTCGGTCGAGGCGCGCTGCCGGAGCCCGACCGCCCAGAGCGCACCGAGGTAGTCC
>JBDTOH010000257.1:0-8115 GCA_039933355.1 Gemmatimonadota bacterium
GCGGATACCGACGGCGTGTACTTCGCAGTGCCGGAATCGTGGACTGAAGCGGACGAGCGCCGGGTGGTGGCCGAGGTGGCGGGGTTGCTTCCGGCGCTGGTGCAGCTCGAGCTCGACGGACGTTATGCGGCCATGCTGTCGCACGAGCCGAAGAACTACGCGCTGCTGGGCTACGACGGGACGCTTGTGCTCCGCGGGGTGGCGTTTCGCTCGAGCCGGGCGGAGCCGTACGGCGAGATATTTCTCCGCCGCGCGATCGAGCGCCTGCTGGTCGGCGACCTGGCGGGCGTACGGGCCGCGTACCTCCACACCGTTGACGCGCTCCGCGCCCGCGAGCTGCCCACGTGGGAGGTCACGTCGCGGGTCAGGCTCACGAAGTCGCCGGCCGAGTATCAGGACACGCGGGCAGCGCGGCACGAGCTGTCGTATGAGGCGATGCTCGCGAGCGGCAAGGCCTCGTGGCGGATTGGTGACAAGGTGCGGGTCTATCGAACCAGATCCGGTGCGGGCGCGGTGCTCGCGGAAGGCGACGACGGGACGGCGAGCGGTGACGCGGACCGCCGGGACTACGATATCGAGCACTACGTCCGGCTGCTCCGCGACACGTTCGCCGCGAGGCTGCTTCGTGGGCTCGCGCCCGACGATTTTGTGGCGTTGTTCGGCGACCCGGATCAGCCGTCCCTGTTCACACCCTCGTTCGAGACCATGCGCGCGGTGCTGAACCGCGCCTAACGGTCACCCGCCGAGCATGAACTGGAGCGGGTCGTAGCCGGCCGCCGCCCTGATGATCCGCTGGTAGACGGCATATCCTCCGCCGCCGTTGGTGAGCACGACGATGGCGCGCCGGCGAGCGGCGTCGCCGAGGGCGAACGTCTTGAAGAGCCCGCCGTTGTTGCCGCCGTGGCAGAAGATCGGCCCGGACGACGGGCGTTCGACGGCCCATCCGAGACCCCACCACATGGCGTTGGCCTTCACTTCCGACGCGGGGTCGAGCATAACCCGGCGGGTCCCCTCCGCAATCTCCCACGAGCCTCGCCGCCGGCCCCCCATCATCAAGGTCAAGAACTTCGCGTACTCGGTTGCGGTAGTGCCGAGGCTCCCCGCCACATTGGGGAGCAGGTTGACCGGCAGCTTGAAGTAATCGATCGGAGCCTTGCGCATCGGCTCCGGCAGCGGATGCGGACCGGGCAGGTCGCGAGCCTCAGGCATGCCGCGAATCGCGTCCTCGTAGGTCCAGGTACTGACCGGCCTGCCCCACGTGGTCGCCACGGTGAGCAGGCGATCGCCGAGCTCTTGATTCAGTTGAAAGCCGAGCTGCCCCTCGCCATCGCCGGGGCCTTTGTGGCCGGACACGGCGAGTCGCGAGCGCTCCGCGTTCCAGGCGTAGGTGCTGAGCGTCATGCCCGCGGGTTCGAAGAGCCGGCTCCGCATCACCGAGTCGACGCCCTGTCCGGTCAGGTGCTCGACTACGATCTGCAGCCAGAAGTAGCCTTCGCCGGAGTAGCTGAAGCGGGTTCCGGGCTTGAACTGTGGAATGAGCCTGTCCTCGGGCCGGATCCGCCAATTGGCGAGCCCGGTCGAGTGACGGAGGACATGTCGCGCGGTGATCAGGTCGAGGTCGGGCCCGTCAGGGAGGTAGTCCGGCCGATGATACTGGACCAGCGGGCGATCGAGGTCGATCAACCCCTCGTCGGCTAAGCGCAGCACGACATAGGCGAACACCGGCTTGCTCATCGAGGCCGCCTCGAACATCGTGTCGTCGCGGACTGGAGCTCGGGTCTCGGCGTTGGCCACACCAACCGCGCGGGTCCACGCGACGGCTCCGTCCTCGACCACGCCGATCGCGAGCCCAGGAAGCGATGCCACGCTCATCAGCAGGGGCAGCTCAGCCATGAGCTGATCGGACGGAATCCACGATTCCTTCCGGGGCGTGTCCGGGCGTGCGGTGGACGACAGCCGGCTCGAACCGCCGGCCAGCAGCGTCGCCCCGAGCGCGAGAAAGCTCCGCCGATCGCAGGCGGCTAAGGGGCAGGAAGCGGGGCTCACGCTCTGGTCATTCGGTGCGGCTACTGCCGGTGCCGGGTTTGGAGTCATTGGATGCGTGATCGGTGCCTACGGCCGGCGCGGTCGCGCAGCCGACAAGGAAGCAGCCCCACCCGACCTAACGCCGAACGAGGCTTCGGCTTTCGAGCTCTGATGGTCCGAGCACGAGAAAGGTTGCGCGAGGTGCCCGGGAGTGTAGGCTTGGCGTTGGCCGGCGTCAACAACCCGTCGGCGGGCGGCTCGCACCACGGGACCGTTCCGACTGGCGGACCGTGCGAGGTCCCCGTAACCTTCTCGCCTCGTAACCGGGGCTTCAGACCCGAGGAATTCATGCCCGGTTGGCGGATCCTGCCCTACCCGGTCCGGCCGGACCCGCCGGGGGCCGTAAGTCGGAACGGATCAACGGGTTCGTGCGTACTGTTGCCGTGAGCCAGCCAGTTAACTTCTCCTGTGGCGGCGCCTTCGGCGCTCCTTATATTGCGCTCGCCGGGCCGGCCGGCCGCGATTCCTTCGACCTCCTGGTCACCCCAATCCGATGATCGCCTTGCGACTCCCCCGCCACAGCACGCGGTACCTGACAGTCTCGGCTGCCGCCCTGCTCGCCGGATGTGCCGCCAAGCCTGATACCCGCCCCCCTCGCGCCGCAGTTACCGTGACGGTGGTCCCGGTCCGTCGGACGTCGGTCCCCTACACCATAGACGCGAACGGGATCGTCACGCCGATGCAGACGGCCACCGTGGTCTCGCAGGTGGACGGCCTCATCACGGAGGTGGCGTTCGCAGAGGGTCAGAACGTGACCAAGGGACAGGTGCTGTTCCGGATCGAGGCGCGCCAGTACAAGGCGGCGTACGATCAGGCGATCGCGGCGCTCCAGCGCGATCAAGTCACGCTGACCTACGCGAAGGAACAGTCGGCGCGGTATGACACGCTCGCGGCGGCCCAAAACGCGACCCGCGAACAAGCCGATCAATTCCGGGCGACTGCGTCGGCCGCAGACGCCACGGTCGCCGCCGACCGCGCCGCCGTGGAAAACGCCAAGTTCAACCTCGACAACACTACGATCCGCGCGCCAATCAGCGGCCGCACCGGAAGCCTTCTGGTCCACGTCGGCAACCTTGCGCGCGCGGCCGGAGGCACTCCCCTCGTCGTCATCAACCTAGTCCAGCCGACCCTGGTCCGGTTTTCCGTGCCGGCGGCCTCCCTCTCGATGCTGCTCAAGTACGGCGCCAAGGGAGGACTCCCGGTCACCGCCGTGCCGACCGACCAGGCGCAGCGGGCGCCGCCGGATTCCACCATTCCTCGTCAGAGGAGCGACTCCGCGACGCCCGGCCCGGTCTCGCTCCGTCCGACCGGCAGGGCCGCCGCGGCCACGGGCCTCGACGACCGGGGTGTGCTCTCGTTCATCGACAACGCCGTGGATACGACGACCGGCACCGTGCAGCTCAAAGCGACTTTCCCCAACCGCTCGGGAATGCTCTGGGCCGGCCAATTCGTTTCGACCTCGCTCCGGTTGTTCGTGCAGGAGAACGCGCTGGTTGTCCCGACGATCGCAGTCGTGACAGGCCAGACCGGGCCGTACGTCTGGGTGATCGACTCGGGCAACGTCGCCCACAACAAACCGGTGTCGGTCGAGCGGGCCGCCGGTGATATGTCGGTAATTTCCTCCGGAGTCGATGCCGGCGAACGGGTCGTCGTGAGCGGCCAGTCGCGGCTCACACCGGGCTCCACCGTGTCGCTCGGCGGCCGGGGCGACTCCACCGCGGCGGGCAGGCGGGACACGAGCGGCGGTCGCCGGCGTGATACGGCCGGCGGTCGCGGCAAGAACAAGGCGCCTGTTAGCCCGTGAACTTTACCGGGCTGTTCATCCGCCGGCCGGTCATGACGACGCTGCTCATGATCGGGATCCTCGTGTTCGGGGTCGTGTCCTACCGGCGGCTCCCGGTGAGCGACCTGCCGACCGTCGACTATCCGACGATCAGCGTAGGCGCCAACCTTCCGGGCGCCTCCCCCGAAACGATGGCCGCGACCGTCGCGACTCCGCTGGAAAAAGCGTTCTCCGCGATTGCGGGCATCGACGAGATCACCTCGAACTCGAGCTTGGGCTCGACCAACGTCACGCTCCAGTTCTCGCTCGACCGGGACATCGAATCGGCGGCACAGGACGTCAACGCGGCGATCTCAAAGACGCTCCCACTCCTCCCGCCGCAGATCCTGCCGCCGTCCTACCGCAAGCAGAATCCGTCGCAGGGAGCGATCATCTTCATCGCGCTCACGTCGAACGTGCTGCCGCTGACTCAACTCGACGAGTTCGCGGAGACGGCCATTGCCCAGCGGCTCTCGATGGTCGAGGGCGTGGCGCAGGTGAACGTGTACGGCTCGATGAAGTACGCCGTCAGGGTGCAGATCGATCCGAAGAAGCTGGCCAGCCTCGGGATCGGGGTTGCGGAAGTGGCGCGGCAGATCCGGCTCAACAACGTGATGCTGCCAACCGGCGTGCTGTACGGCAAGGACAAGACCCTCACGGTTACGGCCACGGGGCAGCTCTCGAACGCATCGGAGTTCCGCCGGCTCATCGTCGCCTACAAGAACGGCGCGCCGGTCCGGCTCGGCGACGTCGCCACGGTCCTCGACGACATCCAGAACAACAAGAACGCTTCCTGGTACGACGATGGGAGCGGGCCGCCCGAGCGAACGGTGTACCTGGCGATCAGCCGCCAGCCGGGGACGAACACGGTGGAGGTTGCCACCCGGGTCCGAAAGATGCTGACCGAGATCGAGCGCGGGCTCCCGGCATCGCTCAAGGTCCATCTGTCATACGACCGGTCGGACTCGATCAAGGCCGGTGTGGCGGACGTCCGGTTCTCATTGCTGCTTGCGCTCGGGCTCGTCGTGGCGGTGATTTTCCTCTTCCTCCGCAACGTCATCGCGACGATCATCCCGAGCCTCACGCTCCCGCTCTCCGTGGTCGGCACCTTCACCGTCATGTCCGCGCTCGGCTTCAGCGTGGACAACCTTTCGCTGATGGCGCTCACGCTCGCGGTCGGATTCGTGGTGGACGATGCGATCGTGATGCTCGAGAACATCGTCCGCCACATCGAGATGGGAAAGCAGCCGAGACAGGCAGCGTTCGAGGGCGCGAAGGAGGTCGGGTTCACGATCCTCTCGATGACCCTCTCGCTCGCGGCCGTCTTCATCCCGCTCACCTTCATGGGCGGCATCATCGGGCGTTTGTTCCGGGAGTTTGCGATCACGATCATGGCGGCGGTCCTCGTCTCCGGGTTCGTCTCGCTGACGCTGACGCCGATGCTCTGCAGCCGCATGCTCAAGCCGGCCGGCCACCAGCCGCATGGGCCGTGGTTCAACGCGACCGAGCGAGCGTTCCAGGCCATCCTCCGCGGCTACGAGCGGAGCCTCTCGTGGGTGATGCGGCACCGGCCGGTGACCTTGGTGTTCTCGGTCGTGATCCTGGCGCTCACCGTCGTGTTGTGGCAGGCGATTCCGAAAGGACTTTTCCCGCCCGACGACACCGGCTCGATCAGCGGCACGACCGAGGCGGCGCAGGGGACGTCGTTCGCGGAGATGGTGCGGCTTCAGTCGATCGCGATGAAGCGGCTCCACGGGGATACCAACATCGCGTCGTTCTCCTCGTCGGTCGGCGGCTTCGGAGGATCGACCAATCAGGGACAGATCAACGTCACCTTGAAGCCGATCGGCCATCGCCTTGCGGCCGACAAGATGGTGATCGAGCTGACGAAAAAGCTCTCGGGCATTCCGGGCTTTCAGGCGTTCTTTCAGAATCCGCCGTCGATCCGAATCGGCGGTCGCTCGGCCAAGACGCTGTACCAGTTCACGCTCAAGGGCGCCGACATCCACCAGTTGTATTCGAGCGCGGCGACGTTCGTGGCGCGGTTGCAGAAGGAGCCGCTCCTCGCGGGCGTGACGTCGGACCTGCTCAACACGAGCCCGATCCTCAGGGTCCACATCGATCGGCCCCGCGCGCTCGCGCTCGGGGTCTCGCCGGCCGCCATCGAAGCCGCGCTCGCCAACGCGTTCAACCAGCAACAGATCTCGACGATCTACGCGCCGACGAACCAGTACTGGGTGGTGATGGAGACGGTGCCGAGCGCGCAGCTCGATGCCTCGGCGCTGGAGCACTTCTTCGTGCCGGGCCAGGGCAAGATGATTCCGCTCACCAACGTCGCCTACTTCGAGCATGCCGTCGGCCCGCTCAGCATCGCGCACTCCGGGCAGATGGCGTCGGTCACGGTCTCCTTCAACCTGGCGCCTAACGTCTCGCTCGGGGCCGCGGTGGACCGGGTGAATCAGCTGGCTCGCCAGGTGCTCCCCGGCCGGATCACGACCGGGTTCTCGGGGACGGCGCAGGCGTTCCAGGCGTCGCAGCAGGGCCTCG
Organism: Gemmatimonadota bacterium; assembly: GCA_039933355.1. Classification (GTDB taxonomy): domain Bacteria; phylum Gemmatimonadota; class Gemmatimonadetes; order Gemmatimonadales; family GWC2-71-9; genus SHZU01. The sequence continues at coordinate 6,455 of JBDTOH010000257.1, forward strand.
GGATTCTGCTGCTCATCACGGTCTTCATCATCTACCTGATCCTTGGCATCCTGTACGAGAGCTTCATTCATCCCATCACCCTGCTCACCGGGCTCCCGTTCGCCGCGTTCGGCGCATTGCTCGCGCTGTGGCTCTTCAACGTCGAGCTCGGCGTCTACGGGTACGTGGGCATCATCATGCTGATCGGGATCGTCGAGAAGAACGCGATCATGATGATCGACTTCGCGGTCGAGGAGGAACGAGCGACCCACTGTACTCCCACGGAGGCGATCATGAAGGCGGCACGGGTCCGGTTCCGGCCGATCATGATGACGACGGTTTCCGCCATCGTCGGGACGCTGCCGATCGCGATCGGCATCGGCGCGAGCGCCGCGTCGCGCCGGCCGCTCGGGCTCGCGGTCGTGGGCGGGCTCGCCTTCTCGCAGGTGGTGACTCTGTATGTGGCGCCCGTGTTTTACACCTACCTCGACCAGCTGCAGGAGTGGAGCGGGCGCACGTTCGACAAGATGATGCGGCGGCGGGACGACCGCGAGCTGGCGGCCAGCGCGCCGACCTCAACGCCCGCAGCGGGTGGGTGACCCATGGACCTGACGACGCTGTTCATCAAGCGGCCGGTCATGACCACGCTGGTCATGGTCGGGATTCTGGTCTTCGGGATCGTGTCGTACCGGCAGCTCCCGGTGAGCGACCTGCCCAATGTGGACTTCCCCACCATCACCGTCACGGCGGTCCTCCCGGGCACCAGTCCGCAGACGATGGCCGCAACCGTCGCGACCCCGCTCGAGAAGCAGTTCTCCACGATCGCCGGCATCGACAACATGACGTCCACGTCGAGCCTCGGCCAGTCGCAGATCGTGGTGCAGTTCGCGCTCGACCGGAACATCGACGCCGCCGCGCAGGACATCCAAGCAGCGATCGCGCAGACGCTCCGCCAGCTGCCGCAAGGGATTATTCCGCCGTCGTATCAGAAGACCAATCCGGCGGACGCGCCGATCCTGACGCTGGCCCTGACCTCGACCGAAGTGCCGCTCTCGACCCTCGACGAATACGGGCAGACGACCATCGCGCAGCGACTTTCGATGGTCGGCGGCGTAGCGCAGGTGCTGGTGTACGGAACCCAGAAATACGCGGTCCGGCTGCAAATCGATCCAGCGCAGCTCGCGCCGCGCGGAATCGCGCTCGAGGACGTCGCGACGGCCGTCATCAGTCAGAACGTCAACCAGCCGACCGGCGTGCTCTGGGGACCCAAGACGGCGCTCACGATCCAAGCGACGGGACAGCTCGACAACGCGGCCGCGTTCCGGGACATCATCGTCGCTTATCGCAACGGCGCGCCGGTCCACCTGAGCGAGCTGGGCCGGATCGTGGACGATGTCCAGAACAACAAGACCGCGAGCTGGTACAACGGGCAGCGGTCGATCGTGCTCGCGATCCAGCGGCAACCGGGCACCAACACGGTCGAGGTCGCCAACCGGATCAAGGCGGCGCTCGCGCGAGTCGCTACCGAGATCCCGCCATCGGTCCACATCGCGACGCTGTACGACCGCTCGGCGACGATCCAGGCCTCGGTCCACGACGTGACGTTCACGCTCGTGCTGACGCTGGGCCTCGTGGTCATGGTGATCTTCGTCTTTCTCAGGAATCTGTCGGCGACCGTGATC
>JBDTOH010000258.1:0-8075 GCA_039933355.1 Gemmatimonadota bacterium
GGCGGTGGCGGTCTCCCTCCGCACGATGGCAAGCTTCTCCTCGGGACTCTTCTGGGCGTAGATCTCGGTGATGCCGACTTGGTCTGCGAGGTAGCGAACCTCGGACTCCCGATCTCCGGAGACGATCATCACCCGGGCAAAGTGATGCTTGGGGCCGAGGTGTTTCACGAACGATCGGCTCTCGGCGCGGGGCGCATCCCGAAACCGGAGGGCGGCCGCATAACGCCGGTCGATCACCACCACGCATTCGAGACCGCCGGACACCGGGGGAAGCTGCTCGGCGCCTTCGAGATGTTGCGCCAAGAGCTTCCCGCGGCTCGTGATCTGGAGCTGATGGCCGGACACGGTCCCGAGGAGACCCTGGCCCGGCTGTTCGCTCACGGCGGTGGCCTCCGGCAGCGTGAGCGCCTCCTCCTTCGCCGCCCCGAGGATGGCGCGAGCGAGCGGATGTTTGGAGTAGCGCTCCAGGCTCGCGACGAGGGTCAGCACGTCCTTCCTGGCAAAACCGGGCGCGATGAGCTGCTCGGTCAGCTTCGGCTCGCCGTAGGTGAGCGTACCGGTCTTGTCGAAGATCGCCGTGCGGCACGCGGCGATCTGCTCGAGGACGATCGGGCTCTTGACGATGATCGCCCGGCGGGCGCAGAGGGATATCGAGCCGATGATGGCGATCGGGATCGCGATGAGGAGCGGGCACGGCGTGGCAATGACGAGCACGGCCAGGAAGCGCACGGCCTCTCCGCTGATCGCCCACGCCGCGAGCGCGACCGCCAGCGCCACCGGCGTGTAGATCGCGCCCAACTGGTCGCCGAGCCGGCGCAATTGGGGGCGCTTGGCTTCGGACTCGCGCATGACTTCCATGATCTTGGCGTACCGGGAGTCGGCGGCGCCCTTGGTCGCTCGGATAGTCAGCGCCGATTCGCCGTTGATCGCGCCCGAGATCACCGTGGAACCGGAGGTCTTGGTGATCTCGAACGGCTCACCCGTCAGGTAGGATTCGTCCATCACTCCATGGCCCTCGATCACCACGCCGTCCACCGGGCAGAGATCGTGGGGATAGATGGCGAGCGTGTCGCCGACGGCGACGTCCTGGAGCGCCACGTCTTCGATCGTGGAGCCCCGTTTCCGATGGGCGATCGACGGCATCCGTTTCGCCAAAGCGGCCAGGACCGAGGAGGCGCTGCGCAAGGCGTAGCTCTCCAGGGCCTCGCCGCCGGAGAGCATCAGCACGATGATCGATCCGGCGAGGTATTCGCCTAACAGAACCGAGGTGACGATGGAGATGCCGCCGAGCAGGTCGGAGCCGAATTCGCGCTTGAGAAGCTTGCGGAGCAGGTCAATGACGAGCGGCACTCCGCCGAGCGCGAGCATGACGAACAGGGGGGCCTGGAACGCGCTCGGCGCCGTGTGGAAGCCGAAGCGGAGCACGAGGTGCAGCAGGATGGCGGCGACGGAAAGGACCGCGATCACCGCGGTCTTGCGGTGCCAGAGCCCGGCCGGCGAAAGCCAGGCCGGCTTGGGCGGCGCCGGAAGTGGTGCGGGTCCGCGGCTCAGAGCGCGTGCGGGTGTGGGTTTGGGGGTGGTAGTCAGAGGTCCGGCTCCGAACTGAGAGTGCCGATATCGCGCTTCGCCACTAAATCATAGTCGCGCCTTCGCGGCCCGGGGGCGTGTCTGAAGGCGGGACGACGCGGGTCTATCGGTCCGGGCCTGGATTGCCCGAGGACCGGCTCGCGAGGACGGCCGAAGATGAACGGGCAATCATGATTTCTTCATCCGTATGAATGACGCGAACGACGACCCGGCTCGCGTCCGAGGATATGATGCCGGCGGACTTCGCATTCCGGGCCGGATCGACCTCGAGACCGAGGAAGCCAAGCCCGTGAGAGATGCGGGCCCGCACGAGGGGCGCGTGCTCACCGATGCCCCCTGCGAAGACGAGCGTGTCGACCCCGCCAAGCACAGCGGCAAACGCGCCGATCCATTTCTTCGCCTGATAGCAGAACAACGCGACCGCCTCGGCCGCGCGGACGTCGTTGGCCTCGCGCTCGAGCAGGTCTTGCATGTCGGAGCTGGTCTCGGACACTCCGAGCAGGCCGGATTCGTGGTTCACCATCTCGTGGAACCCGGCCGCGGTCATCTGCTCGGTCCGCGCCAGGTAGCCGACCAGCCCGGGGTCGAGATCACCGGAGCGGGTGCTCATGGGCAGCCCGGCAACGGGTGTGAAGCCCATGCTGGTGTCGATGCTCTTGCCGTCGCGCACGGCGGCGATGCTGGCGCCGTTCCCGAGGTGGGCCAGGATCACGCGACCGGTCGCGGCGGACGGGTCGCCGAGGCGGGCGAGCTCTTCTAGCAGATAGGCGAACGACAGACCGTGGAAGCCGTAGCGCCTAACTCCCTTCGCTTCGTAGCGCCGCGGAATCGGCAGCAGCGTGGCGACTCGGGGCATGTCGCGGTGGAACGCCGTGTCGAAGCAGGCCACCTGCGGCAGCTCCGGGTAACGGCGGCGGAGCGCCTCGATCAGCTCGATCTCGCGGGGAAGGTGCTCCGGGTCGGTCGGACGGATGCGATGGAGGTCGTCGAGCAATGCCTGAGTGACCAGCTCCGGCGCCGTGTGGTGCATGCCGTGGACTACCCGATGCCCCGCGACCCGGACCGATCCGAAGTCGGTCTCTCCTTCAAGCCAATCGATCAGCTGCTCCGCGGCCGACGTGTGACCGGAGGCCGGGAGGCCCCGGCTTTCCGGCCGACCTGTTGCGGAGTTGTTGAATGTCAGCATGGTGCCGCTCAGGCCGATGCGGGCAACCGTGCCATGCAGTTTGCGCTCGAGCGCGTCGCCGGCCTCGAAGACCGCGAACTTGATGCTCGACGAGCCGCCGTTGATGGTGAGGATGGATTGCATAGCGTCAGGGCTCGCGCCGATCCCACCGGGTTGGAAGCCGCCTAACCGCGCCCGAGCGCCCCGGGCGATCGGCGTCAGAGATACCGATGATGGTAATCACCTCTCCCGTCTTGTCCTACGATGCGGGGCTCCAGTGGTGATGCTCCCTCGCCGAGATCTAGGTTGGGGGGTGACGGATCAATCGGAAGCAGCGGATACATCGGATCGTTTCAGTGAACGGATTGGCAGTGGAAGCGGAGCAGGCGATGGAAGGTGGGGAACAACAAAACAAATAAACAAATGAAGGGAAGTCTGGCGGGCACGGGACGGACGCTCCGCCGTAATGCGATCGATCCGGTCAATCCGCGGATCCGATGTATCCGTCGCCCCCTGCCTAGATGCCCGCCCGCCCCCGACTATCGCCGCCTGGTAAACCGCACGTCGCGGCTCCGCTCGTCGATGAAGACCGAGAAGCCGGTGGCCTTGCCAGTTGAGTCTCTGAGGAACTCGATCGACCTCATATATCCGGGCCCGGCGCCGAAGTCGTCGCGCCAGAATCTGGTGAGCGGGATCGTGCCGTGCCGGCGATGCTTCAAGACGAGGCCGCCGTCCTTGACCTCGACCAAGTACGAGGTCGCGAGCTCGTCGCTCTCGTACTCGCCGGTGAGCTGGGCGAGTTGCTCCGGCGTAACGGGAGCGGACTCTTGCACTTTCGGGGCGCGGCGGGTGCGAAAGGCGAGCTCGACCGAGCCGCCGTCGGCCGCGACGTCGAGGATCATGGGCGCGTTATAGGCTTGAACCCAGAATGAGGTGTCCGACTTCGCGGTCATCGGCGCCTCGGGCTCCCGGCCGGCTTGCGCCTTGAGGCCGGCGCCGTCGCGGCTGATCCGCACGTATGAGCCGGGGCCGAGCCGGTAGAGTCCTACATAACGATCGAGCACCGCCGGCGCGATGACCGCGACGGGCGCCGAAGCGATCGGATCGACCACCGGCGCGGGTAGGGGTCCGAGCTCGGTGTCGAGGAAGATGTCGGCGACGGCGTACGAAAGCCGGGTTGCGCTGACGATGGGACTGTTGCCGAGGATGATGACGCCGAACCGTTGCTCGGGGAAATGGAGGACGGCGGTCGAAAACCCGGCCCATGAGCCGCCGTGACTCACGTTCGGCCGGCCGCGATACTCGCCGTGGGAGATCCCGAAGGCATACGGGATGGTCGTTCCATCGTTGAGCACCCCCTTGGTCCGCGTCATCGCCATTGCCGCTCGGCCGCCGACCTTCGGGTCTTCGAAGTTCATCACCCAGCGGGCCATGTCCTCGACCGTGGTGAAGAGCGAGCTCGAGCCGAGGGCGGTGAGGTTGTTGGTGATCGCGACCATTCCGTTAGGCGTCTTCCCATAGCCGTACGCCCGGTTGGCAACCACCTCGTTGTGATTGTCGTGGAAGTGCGAGCTGGTCATGCCGAGGGGGCGGAAGAGCTGCTCGTCGGTCCAGGCACGGAAGGTCTTCCCGGTCACCCGGGCGACCATCTCCGCGAGGAGATTGAACCCGGTGTTGGAATACATGTACTCCGCGCCGGGCGTGAAGTTGAGGGTCCGCTGGTTGTACGCGAAGGTGAGGATCTGGCTGAACGAGATCACGTCCTCGCCCTGCCACCCCGCGAGCCGCAGGGTTCCGGGCCAGTCGCGGAGCCCGCTCATGTGATGGAGGAGATGGTTGATCGTGATGGTCTTCCCGACATCGGCGAGCTCGGGGATGTACTTGCGGATGTCGTCGGTGACCTTGATCCGGCCCTGGTCGATCAGCATCGCCACGGCGAGGCCGGTGAACTGCTTGGAGACGGAGGCCACGTCGAAGACGGTCGCGGGCGTGATCGGGGTTCGCTCCTCGAGGCTCGCGTAGCCGTATCCCTTGCTGAGCACGATCTTGCCGTCGCGGATGACCTCGACCGCGGCTCCCGGGCTCAGGCCTTGAGTGAACTCGGCGAACAGGGAGTCGACTTGGCGCTCGCGGCGGGCCGCCGGGTCCTGGGCGGAGACGCGTGGGGCGAGGACAACGACGGCAACGATTGCGGGAAGCAGAAGCTTGATTGGGCGCACGATGGCCGTCCTTGGGCGGGAAGCGTGAAGATGGAAGCTAACGCGCCTCGAGAGGCGGCGACACCTTCTTGGCCTGGGACTGCGTTGCTCGGCGGAGTTCCGACATCGCGGGGTAGATCCCTTGCTGCGCTCGGGATGAGAGCGCTGTCAGGGATGATGGCAGGACGGCAAGTTGATGGCGCGTGCACGAGCGACACTTCCAATCTACCGCCGGGTTGGCGCCTCGAGGGACGGCGGGACTAGGTTGAAGGTACGAACGCACGCCCGAAAGCGAAGCTCCCATGCTGATGGACTTCACTCGCCTGCCGTTTGGTCGTGCGGTCCGCTCCCTCACCCGGAGCGGCACGTTCTCCGTGCTCGTGATTGTCACGCTGGCGACCGGCATCGCGGCGTGGACGACCATGTTCTGCATAACGAACAGCCTGGTGCTCCGCCCGCTGCCCGTCCAGGACCAGGATCGGATCGTGCTGGGCTGGCGCGCGGACGTGAAGCGCGGAGCGACCGGGCTTCCCTTGACCGAGGAGCAGCTCAACCGATTCGTGGCGACGTCGCGGACGTTCGAGCGGATCGGCGCGATATCGGCGTCCGGGGCGCTGATGAGCGCGCAGAAGGTGGACGACGCGGTCATCTACGCGAAGAGCCTGGTGGTCGGCGGCCGGTTCTTCGACGTGCTCGGAACGGGTCCAATACTGGGGCGAACGCTCGGGCCCGAGGACGACGCACCCGGCGCGGCGCCCGCGGTCGTCATAGGGTACGGGCTCTGGCAGCGCCAGTTCGCCGGAAGTCCGGACGTCCTCCGCCGCACGATCCGGTCGAACGCACGCTATCACGTGGTGGTCGGCGTGATGCCGAAAGGATTCGACCTGCCGGGCGGGGCGGAGATGTGGTTCCCACTGGTCGACGCCGGTCCGAGCAGCGCGCCGAGGCCCGCATGGCCTTACCTCGCGGTCGTGGGACGGCTCGCGCCCGGAGCGTCGCTCGAGACTGCCCGCGCAGAATTCGGCGGGTTCCTCGAGCGGGAAGAGCGGGCCGCGCCGGCCGAGCTGCCGAACGCCGCCCCGGACGTTAGGCGGATCGCGGACTACGTGGTGGGCGAGGTCCGGCCGCTGGCGCTCGTGTTCACGGCGGCGAGCGCGCTGCTTCTCGTGCTGGCCTCGGTCAACGTGGCCAACCTGGTGCTGATCCGCGGCGCCTCGCGGAATCACGAGGTTGCGGTGCAGCTCGCGCTCGGGGCGAGCCGGTCCAGGGTCGCCTGGGAGATGATCGCGGAAGGTCTTCTCCTCGGAGTGGCCGCGTCGGCTCTCGGCGTCGGGATCTCGTTCGCCGCGGTCCACGCTTTTCTCATCCTCGCACCGGCCGACCTCCCCCGGCTCGGCGAGGTGGCGTTCGATTCCAAGGTGATCATCGCGGCGAGTGCGGGAGCACTCGTGTCGGTTCTGGTGTTTGGCTTGGGGCCCGCGCTCGCGCTCTCCCGCTCCACGCTGCTCGATTCGCTTCGCTCGGGAGGAAATCGGCAGACCGACTCGAAGCGGGGGCGCGCGGTGAAGCGGTCCATTGTCGTCGGGCAGGTCGCATTGGCTCAGCTCATCCTCGTGAGCGCCGGGCTCTTGCTCAACAGCTGGGTCCGGCTCGAGACCGTCAAGCTCGGGTTTGAGCCCAGCCATCTCGTGTCGGCCCGGCTCGGGGTGGGCCGCGAGTTCGCAGACACTGCCGTGTACCGACGTTTTCTGCGGCAGGCGGTGGAACGGATCGAGGCATTGCCCGGGGTCGAGAGCGTGTCGCTCGGCGTGATGCCGCCGATTGCTGCGGCTGGAGAACGCAATGGGTCCTATTTCGAGGTTGGCGGCCAAGCGGGGCCGGCGGTTGCCGGCAATTCGATCGCGGTGCTGGACCAGATCGGCCCAGGCTTCTTCCACACGCTCCAGACCCCGGTGCTTCGGGGGCGAGAGCTCCAGCCTGCGGACCTGGTTTCTTCCGTGCCTTTGGCCGTCGTCAACGAGGCGTTCGCTCGCGCGATGTGGCCCGGCGAGAATCCGATCGCGAAGCGGGTGAGACTGATCGATCAGGGAAAGCCCGGTGCGTGGCGCACGGTCGTCGGCGTGGTCGCGGATTCGCGCTATCACAACCTCAAAGCCGCCGATCCGACGATCTACGTGCCGTACACGCAGTCGGAGGAGCCGCCGTTCTATCTCCTGATCCGGTCCAGGAGCGCAGTGACCGTGACGCCGGTGCTCGCCGCGCTCCGGGAGCTGACGAGCGAAGTGTGGATTCCCCAGCTCATGGGGTTGCCGCAGCGTTTGGCGGCGCCTTTGGCCCGGCCTCGGCTCGATACGGCGGTGCTCACCTGCTTCGCGATCCTCGCGCTCATCATGAGCGCCGCGGGGATCTATGGGCTCGGCGCCGCGTATGTGAGACAGCGCGCGAGGGAGCTGGGGATTCGGCTCGCCCTGGGCGCGACGCCGAGCCGTCTCTTGGCTCTCGTGCTGGGCGAAGGGCTGGTCCTCACGGCTGTCGGGGCCGGCCTCGGCGCGATCGCCGGGTTAGCGGTGAGCCGGAGCCTTTCCGGCGTGCTCTATGGGATAGGCGCGACCGATCCGCTCACCGTCGCGCTCGTGATGGGTGCGGTGCTCGCGGTCGGAGGGATTGCGTCGTACGTGCCGGCGCGGCGGTCCACCAGAATCAATCCAGCCCAGGTGCTCAGCGCGGAGTAGGCTGCGGGGGTCGGGGGCCGCGGGTCGATCGGCGGGCTTTACCGAACGGCGGCCGGCAAGAAGCTCCAATGTCTTGGAAGCATCCTCGGATAACTCGGGAATGAGCTCGGGCAGCTGGCGGACGACCTCAATTGATTTGAGGACGACGGCGGCCGCTCGCGAGGTCGTCGCCACGTCTGCGGGGATCATCTCGGGGATGGTGGGGGCGAGCTCGGGGAGTCGGCGGACGACCTCGAGCACGATGGGGGCGACCTCGAACGCCCGGCGGGTCGTCGCCCCGTTTGTAGGGATCATCTCGGGGACGGTGGGGGCGAGCTCGGGGAGTCGCCGGACGACCTCAAGCACGATGGGGGCGGCCTCGAACGCCCGCCGCGGCGTCGCCCCGTTTGTGGG
>JBDTOH010000259.1:0-7970 GCA_039933355.1 Gemmatimonadota bacterium
GTCCGTCACCCGGCCGCCGCTGATGACGATCTCGTAGGTCCGGGCTCCGAGGACCGACGGCGTGACGCCGCCGATGGCGGCGCCGAGTACCAGCGTTAGGCGGGCGTTCAGCATGGAACCTCGAGTCGGGCGAGTGTCGGGACCGCGCCGGTAGAATATCGACCGGATCGGACCGACCGGCCAGCCTGAAAGCTGCCGGCCGCGTTCGCGACGTTACCTTTGCAGGGTCGCCACTCACCGTCCTCACGGAGCGCTCATGACAGACCGACTCCGCATCGCCGTCATCGGCGCCGGCCGGTGGGCCGCCATGGCCCATCTGCCCGGTTTCGCGCGCTCGCCGCTCGCCGAGCTCGTTGTCGTCTGCGACTTGGACCGCGAGCTGGCCGAAGCGCGGGCGCAAGAGTTCGGCGTCCCCGAAACGGCCACCGACTGGCAAGCGGTGCTCTCCCGAAACGACATCGACGTGGTGGACATCGTCACCCGCGACGACCATCAGGACCTGGTCTTTGCCACGCTCGCGGCCGGGAAGCACTGCCTGGTCGAAAAGCCGGTCTGCCACGACTTCCGCGACGTCTGGCGGGCGCACGAGCTGGCCGAGTCGAAGGGACTCAAGACCAAAGTCGGCCTAACGTTTCGGTACGCGCCCGCGACCATGTACGCGTTCGACCTGATCCGATCGGGATTCGTCGGCGAGCCGTTCGTGTTCAACGGCTACGAGCAGAACTCGCAGTGGCTCGATCCGGATACGCCGATGGACAAGCGAATCCACAAAATAAAGCCGGTGCGGGAGCCGTCTTGGGGCGACGATCCGACCCGGCGCGGAATCACCGTGTCCTCGCTCGAGGGTTACGGGGCGCCGACGATCGATATCGGCCTCGAGATGGTCGGGAGCGATCTCCGGCAGGTGGTGGGTATCCTCTCGAACATGGTTCCCCTCCGGCGCCGCACCAACCTCGACACGGAGCACGAGCGCATCAACATCGACGACGCCGACATGTTCATGGGAGAGGCGGCGAACGGGGCGCTCTTCTCGATGCAGTCGAGCTATGTGACGATCGGGAACTATCCGGGGATCGAAGCCCGGATCTTCGGCTCGAAGGGCGCGATCAAGGTGTGGCTGGTCGAAGAGTTTGGCGTGATTCAGACGGTGCACACGGCGACCGCCGACGCGGTGGAGTTCGTCGAGCGGAAGATTCCCGCGCGGTATTTCCCGCCGGGCTATCGCGAGGGCGACCCGTGGGGCGCGGCGTTCTACGGCAACCTCGTCCACAACTTCTGCGAGGAGATTCTCGCCGGGGGCGCCGTCAACCAGGGCAATTTCGCCCAGAGCGCGCGGGTCCAGGAGATCATCAACGCAGTGACGCTGTCCCACCGCGAGCGCCGATGGATCGATCTCCCGCTGGAGGTGGACGGCCGCGCGCCCGCCGGAGCGAGTCCGGAATAGACGACGACCTGGCGATCAGCCCGCGACCGGCTCCTTAACCCGCGCGATCATCCCCTCCTCCACCATCGCGCGCACCGCGTCCTCGAGCGCGAGCACCGTTCGGTCGATATCCGCTTCGGTATGAGCGGCGGAAAGGACCAGCGCCTCACCCCGCATGCTCGCCACGCCGCGCTGGAGCAGGTGGAGGTCGAGCCGCTTGTAGATCGGAATCATCTGAGGTGCCGCGAGCTTGGTGACCTCGGTGGTCGGGGGCAGCGTGTCGTCCGCCGGTTCGCGATCGAGATCACCGATATAGAGGTGGAGAACCGACCGGCCGTAGAGTCGCGCGCTCACGCCTGAGCGGCGAAGCATCGAGTTGGCTTCGTGGCGGAGGTAGTTGCCCATCTCTCGCGCCGCGCGCTGGGGCCCGCCGCCGACATAGAGATCGCAGGCCGCAATGCCGGCCGCGCACGTGAGCGGCACTGCATTCCAGGTTCCGCCGTGCACCACGAGTTTGTTCGGCGGCGTGGCCGGGCTCAACACGCTCAACAGGTCGGCCCGGCCGACCAGTGCACCCGAGGGAAGCCCGCCGCTCGCAGCTTTCCCGATCGTCGTCAGGTCCGGTGTGATGCCCACGACCGACTGCCAGCCGCCCGGCGCCTCGCGGAAGCCGGTCACCACCTCGTCGAGCACCATCACCGTACCATACGTCCGCGCGATTCCCGGCAGCGCCTGGAAGAACTCAACGCTGGTCGGGATTCGCCCCGCGACCCGGCCACCGCCGCCTTCGACCAGCACCACCGCGTACGTTCGAGTCGCAAGCTCCTTTTCCAAGGCGACCAGGTCGTTGGCCGGAATGACCGTGACATAGTCGTCCAGGGCCCCTGCCGACCCTTCGGCGCAGAGCTCGTCGGCCCACCCGTGGTAGTTGTACTTGAACTTGAGCAGCCTCTTCCGGCCGGTGAACGCCCGGCCGATTCGAAGGCTCATCTGGTTTGCTTCCTGGCCTGACGCGAAGAACTCGATCCGCTCCGCCGAGGGCATCAGCGCCCGAATCCGCTCGGCCCACTCCACCTCGAGCGGGTGACTGTCGCCGTAGTGGAACCCCCTGGCCGCCTGTTCCTGCACCGCCGCGACCACCGCCGGATGGCTGTGTCCGAGCACGAGCGCGCCATGACCCATCACGTAGTCGACATATTCGTTGCCGTCGATGTCCCACTTCCGCGAGCCGCTCGCGTGCGAGATGTACGGCCGGAACGGGGTCTGAACCCGGGCGAAATGAGTCGCGCCCTGAGCGGCAAACAAGCCGCGTGCCTTGGCATGCAGGGCCGCCGAGCGTGGGTGGCTGCCGATGTACGATTCCGTCAGCTGGTCCGCCATCGTGGCTCCTAACGTTGGGATTCCGAAGGGTTGATCCGCCGTTCGATCCGCTCGACCACCTGCTCCCGGGCCGCTGCCGGCTCGAGGTCGTTCCGAATCTTGATCGCGAGCCCGCGCGCCGCGCTCTCCACCAGAAGATAGTGCCCGACCGGACCGGGCCGTTCCGCAGCCGACGCGCGCGCCCCGGTGAGGGGCAAGACCCGCTTCTCGGTGATGTCGTGGTAGGCCGCCCCGTCGATGTCCCGCCAGGGCAGCTCGACGGAGCCGGTGATCGACCGGGACACCAGCGCCGCGGGCGTGGCAATGACCCGGTGGGATACCGCCCAGGCCAGACTTCCGCCAAAGAACGCCGAGGCGGCCGTTCCCACGATACCACGGAAGATCCGGTCCGGCAGCGCGTCGGTTGCCAGAAAAGCGGAGGCGAGCAGGGCGGCACCCGCGCCGAACGCCAAACTGAGCAGCAGGCGGCTCGACCGGCCGGTATGCAAGATGATACGCGAGCTGTCGTCGGCGAGGGCCATGCACGTCTCCTGATCAAGGGTAGTCTGCATCGGAACGGCGTCCTTTGCCAGGGTCGGGCGGCCTTGACATCGGCCCCGGTTCGCCCGAGCGTAAGCGAATGCCTGATCACAAGCTACGGTGGGGTGTGCTTGGCACCGCCAACATCGGCCGGGCGAAAGTCAATCCGGCAATTCGGGCGTCCCGCAACGGGACGCTGGTCGCGGTCGCGAGCCGGACCGACGCGGCCGCCCGTGCCTTCGCCGAGGCGGAGAACATCCCCGAGCACTACGGGAGCTACGCCGCCCTGCTCGACAATCCCGCGATCGACGCCGTCTACATCCCGCTGCCTAACAGCCTCCACCGGGAATGGACCATCCGGGCCGCGGAGAAGGGCAAGCACGTCCTCTGTGAAAAGCCGCTCGCCCTCACCGCCGCCGAGTGCCTCGCGATGGACTCCGCGGCCGATGCGAACGGCGTCAAGCTCATGGAAGCGTTCATGTATCGCTTTCACCCGCGCATCGATCGGGTCGTCGAGCTGGTCCGAGGCGGCGCCATCGGTGGGCTCGCGCTGATCAGAAGCGCCTTCACGTTTCGCCTCATCAAGCCGGGCAACATTCGCCTAAGCGCGGAGCTCGGCGGCGGCGGGTTGATGGATGTAGGGTGTTACTGCGTCAACGTGAGCCGGACGGTCGCCGGCGAGGAGCCGGTGGAGGTCCAGGCGTGGGCCTGCTGGGGTGCGACCGGAGTCGATGAGCAGCTCGTCGGCACGCTTCGCTTCCCCGGAGGCGCGCTGGCACAGTTCGACTGCGCGCTCACCATGGAGCGCCGCGAAATCGTCGAGATCGCCGGCTCCGACGGATCCCTCACTGTAGGCTCGGCGTTCCTGCCCGGCACCGAGCCGGTTGACATCGAACAGCACCGGGGCCGCGAGACCCCCATTCGGCACACTATCGCCGGCGCGGACGAGTACGTGCTCATGGTCGAGCATTTCGCCGACAGCGTCCTCCACAATCGGCCGCTCCGATACTCGGCCCGGGAGGCGGCCCTCAACATGCGCGTCATCGAAGCGCTCTATCGGTCGGCGCGACACGAAGGGAGGCCGGTCACGGTGTAGCGCCGAGTCGGGCTCTCCCCTTGCACTTCTACAACGGCCGCGATATCCCTTGTTGTAGAAGCCAAAGGGGAAGGATAAATCATGACCGACGACCGCCTCGATCTCCCGCAGGGCACGCTCGATCTCCTCATCCTCAAAGCGATTTCGCTCCGGCCCGAGCACGGCTGGGCAATCTCCGAGCGGATTCACGCAGTTTCCCGCGCCACCCTCTCGATCCCGCAGGGCTCGCTCTACCCGGCGCTTCACCGGCTGGAGCGGCGCGGCTGGATCAAGGCGGAGTGGGGCGCCTCCGACAACAACCGCCGCGCGAAGTTCTACGAGCTGACCCGGAGCGGGCGGCGCCAGCTCGAGGCGGAAGCGGACGCCTGGGAAAAACTGACCGCGGCCGTCTCGCTCGTCATGGAAATGACCTGAGGCAGGGGGCGTCATGCTGAGCGAGCTGCTGAGCGATGTCCGCTATCGCCTCCGAGCGCTGTTCCAGCGGGGAGCGCTCGAGCGCGAGCTGTCCGATGAGCTGCATTTCCATGTCGAGCGAGAGGCCGAGAAGAACGTGCGATTGGGGATGACACCGGAGGAAGCGATGCGACGAGCCCGGGTGTCGTTTGGCGGCGTGGAACGATTCAAAGAAGAGAGCCGCGACGCGCGGGGGCTTTCGGCGCTCGAAGCCGTCGGCCAAGATCTTCGCTACGCGTTCCGGACGCTCCGGGCGAGTCCCGGCTTCACCGCCGCGGTGGTCCTCACGCTCGGTCTCGGAATCGGGTCGAACGCCGCGATGTTCGGGATCGTGGACCGGCTCTTGTTCCGGCCGCCGCCGTATCTCCGCCAGCCGGCAACTGCGCACCGGATCTACCTGACCACCAGCTATCGGCAGAAGGACTATACCGACAGCTCGATGGAGTACACGCGCTACCTCGACCTCACCCGGTGGACGCGGTCCTTCTCGGCGACGGCGGCATGGCATCTGCCGCGGGTCGCGGTTGGCGTGGGTCAGGACGCGCGCGAGATGCTGATCGGCACCGTGAGCGCCAGCTTCTTCGGCTTCTTCGACATCCATCCGGTGATCGGCCGGTTCTTCACGGCCGCGGAAGATCAAGTCCCCAAGGGGACGCCGGTGGCGGTGTTGAGCCACGCGTTCTGGCAGAGCCGTTATGGCGGTCGCGGCGACGTGCTCGGGACCACGCTGCCGATCGGCGCGCTGACCTACTCGATCATCGGCGTCGCGCCGAGTGGATTCGTGGGTGTCGGAGACGGCGCGCCGCCCGTGGCGTTCGTCCCGATCACCTCGTACGCCGGAACGGCGACCTGGACGAAGGACCAGACCGACTACTACACCGCGTACCACTGGGGCTGGATGCAGATGCTCGGCCGGCGGAAGCCGGAGGTCAGCGTCGAGGCCGCAAGCGCCGACCTGGCGAACGCCTTTGTCCGAAGCTACGCGGCGCAGAGCGCGCTCTCGCCGCAAGGGGCGCCGGTGACGGTCGCCCGGCCGCGTGCCGTCCTGGCGCCGGTGCAGCACGCGAGGGGGCCTAACGAGAGCACCGTCGCCAAGCTGGCGACCTGGGTCACCGGCGTCGCCGCCATCGTCCTCATCATCGCCTGCGCGAACGTGGCCAATCTGCTGCTCGCGCGAGCCCTGAAACGGCGCCGCGAGATCGCGCTCCGCCTCGCCCTCGGCGTGAGCCGGCTCCGGTTGCTGTCGCAGCTGCTGACGGAGAGCATCGTTCTCGCCGCGTTAGGTGGTGCGCTCGGCTTGATCATCGCGCGGTTCGGCGGCACCGTCCTTCGCGCCCTCTTCCTCCCGGCGGACGCCGGGTCCGGCTCGATCCTCGACTTGCGTACCATCGCCTTCGCCGCTGTGGTCGCGCTCCTCGCCGGAATCCTCACCGGTCTCGCGCCGGTGCTGCAGGCCCGGCGCGCGGACCTGGCCTCCGCGCTCAAGACCGGCGCGCGCGACGGCACCTATCATCAGTCCCGGACCCGAAGCGGGCTCCTGGTGCTGCAAGGCGCGCTGTCGGTCGTGCTGCTCATCGGTGCCGGCCTCTTTGTCCGCAGCTTGCAGAACGTGGAGCAGACGCGGCTCGGCTATGACGTCGACCCGGTCCTCTACGTGGACCCGACGCTTCGCGGGGTCGATCTGTCGAACGACGAGAGAGCGGCCCTGGGCAAGCGGCTCCTCGAAGCCGCGAATGCCATCCCCGGGGTCGAGACGGCCACGCGCGCCGTCACGGTGCCGTTCTGGACCTCGATGTCCACGGATCTCTTCGTGGCCGGCATCGACTCGGTCCGCAAGCTTGGAACCTTCCAGCTGCAATCCAGCTCGCCCGAGTATTTCGCGACGATCGGCACCCGAATCCTCCGCGGCCGAGGCCTCGAGGCCGGCGACCGCAAGGGCGCCCCGCTGGTCGCAGTGGTGAGCGAAGCGATGGCGAAGACGCTGTGGCCCGGCAAGGACGCCATCGGCCAGTGCTTCAAGGTTGACGCCGACAGCCTTCCTTGTACTACCGTGGTCGGTATCGCCGAAGGGATCAAGCAACGCAGCTTGAGCGACGATCCGGGCCTCCAGTACTACCTCTCGATCGAGCAGTTCCACCCGGAGGACATGGCGCTGTTCGTCCGGATGCGCGGGGACGCGGCCGACCAGGCCGAGACGGTACGCCGCCTGCTACAGCCCGTCATGCCCGGCGGTTCCTACCTCGCGGTCACCTCGATGCGCGAGATCATCGACCCCCAGACGCAGTCCTGGCGGCTCGGGGCGACCATGTTCGTCGTCTTCGGCGGGCTCGCGCTCGTGCTCGCGGCGATCGGACTCTACAGCGTGATCGCCTACAACGTGGCGCAGCGCCGCCAAGAGCTCGGCGTCCGGATCGCGCTTGGCGCGCAGGCGGCCGATGTACTTCGGCTCGTGGTGGGCGAGGGCGTCAGGTTTGCGGTCGCCGGGATCCTCATTGGCGGGGCGATCGCCTTTCTGGCCGGGCGCTGGATCGGCCCGCTGCTGTTCGCGCAGTCGCCCCACGATCCGCTCGTGTTCGGGGCGGTGACGGGCGTGCTGCTCGCGGTGGCCGTGGCGGCGAGCGTGATCCCGGCGCGCCGCGCGTCGCAGGTGGATCCTAACGTCGCGCTGAGGGCGGATTAGTGGGCTACGAAATAGGGAGTAGGGAGTAGGGAATAGGGAATCTGGGGGGCGCGCATCGCGACCCGCCGTCCGGCGGTCAGACAGATCAATCGGGCGGACTGGGCCTCGGCTCTCGATCCCGTTGGTGCCTCCTGCCTTCGCTACGATGAGGCAGGTCCCCCATCCCCATCCCTATTCCCTATTCCCTATTCCCTATTCCCTATTCCCTCTCCCTCCGCAAGAACCGCTGAATTCCCTCCGGTGCATCCCCGTCGAGCGCACCGTAATCGTGAAGCCGCCGTAGCTCGACCGGCCCAGCTCCTCGGCCATGAGGACGGACGCGATGGTATCGAGGCCTCCCCGAGGTGAGCCGCCTCGAGGCCTTGTTCCTGCCGCCTGGCCGCCCTGCCGCCTTCCTATTGACTGTCTAGAAGTCTACT
>JBDTOH010000260.1:0-7967 GCA_039933355.1 Gemmatimonadota bacterium
ACTCCGCCACGGCTCACTTCCTCTCGACGACGTGCTCCAACCCCGGCCGGCTCAGCTGAGCTCCGTCCCCACGCCGGATTGGAACTTAAGGACGTCGCGGCAGGGTCGCCGGATCACAGACCGCCTCGAGGGTGAGCGATTGCCTCGCCCCGCCTGGTCGCTTCCAGAAGTCCCGGGGGCATCTCAGCTGCCCCGTCCCGCCTCTTCGCGCAGGGCGGCCAGGCGACCGGCATCGAGCCAGTGACCGCGGGCCATGACACCCAGGGGCACGCGAGCGGTGGCCGGATTCTCGAGCGGGTTACCCTCGAGCAGGATCAGGTCAGCCCGTTGTCCGGGCGCGATCGTCCCGAAGGCCTCGGCCCGGCGGAAGAAGCGGCGGGAGAATTCGCCCGGGGTGCGGGTGCCGGCGACGAGCGCTTCGTAGGGCGTGAGGCCTGCTTCGATGAGGAGCCGGATGTCCTCGTGGATCGAGACGCCCGGGAAGAGCCCCGGGATCGTGGGGCTGTCGGTGCCCAGCAGGAGAGGCACTCCGCCGCGTTGAAGCCCCAACGTTAGGTGCATCAAGAACGGAAGGGCGGTGAGTGTGCCGGTTCGCCGCACGTAGTCGGCGCCCTGCCACCGGGTCCGCCAATAGGGCGAGAGATAGCGAGCTTCGGGCTTGGCGAAGAACGAGTCGAGCTGGGCGGGCTTCCCCCATTGCCGGGTGATCGCTTCGAACGCGCTCAGGTTCGGGACGACGTACGCGCCCGGCCCCTTGGTGAAGGCAACCGCCATCGGGATCAAGGTCGTATCCAGCCGGCGGTTGAGATCCGCGTACATGTACTCCTCGGCGTGCACCACAGCCACCTGACCGGCCGCGAACCCTTTCTCGAGGCCGATGGCCCGCACCGCGTGCCCGAGGACCGGCAGGTGCCGCGCCTTGGCCTCCTCCAGGATGGCGCCGTACTGCTCGGCGGTGAGCGAGTTGTACACCTTGATGAAGTCGAAGCCGGCGGTATCCGCTTCGACCACGGCCGCGCGCGCCTGGTCGGTCGTCTCCACCGTCATTCCGCCACCTTGGCGAGTCGGCCCGTTCACGTAGTAGCCGGCGTAGAGATCGGGGCCCAGCATCTGACCCGCGCGGATGGAGTCTCGCCATGCGATGATGCTCCGACCGGGGCTTCCCATGTTCGCCAGCGTGGTGACGCCGCTCGCAAGGTAAGCCGCGAGATCTGCCCGCTGGGCAAGATGCACGTGGAAGTCCGCCAGACCGGGCATCAGATATTTCCCCGAACCATCGACTCGTCGTGCGCCCTGCGGCACGCTGACGCGGTCGGACGGCCCCACCGCGGCGATGAGATTGCCGCGCACGATCACCGTCTGCTTGGCTTGGACGTCGTTCGTCACCATCGAGATCAGATTCACCCCGACGAACGCGACGACGGAATCAGCGGCCTTTGCCTGGCACCACAACCGGCCGGCCGCGGGGCCGATCAATAATGCGATCGCGACGGCGAGCAGGAGCAATCGACTTCCTTCGCCGTCCTGCGTTCCCGGACCGCCCGAATGCCTAACGGAATTGCGTTTCAAGGAATCACCCTCAGGTCAGATAGGACGAATAGACCGGGTCGTACATGTGGGAGCGAACCATCACCGCCGGGTCGGCCGCGATCGGGGCCCCGGCAAGGCCCTCTGCCTCCACAACCCGGAGCACCGCTTCGGCGATCCGGGCCGACACCTCCCGAATCGCTTCGAGCGGCGGATAGAGGGTGCCCTGCTCGAGCAGGTCCGGCCCGACGAACGTGCCTAACGAATCCGCGGCGGCGAGAAACATCGCGGTGGTCACCCGGCGAGCGCCGGCCGCTATGGCGCCGAGTCCGATCCCGGGGAATACGTAGACATTGTTGCCTTGCCCGGGGACGAACCGGCGGCCGTCGAGCTCGACCGGAGGGAACGGGCTTCCGCTCGCGAACACCGCGCGCCCGTCGGTCCAGCGATACGCCTCCTCGGCTGTGCACTCCGCCTTCGAGGTCGGGTTCGACAGTGCCAGCACGATGGGCCGGAGATTGACCGCCGCCATCGCGCGGAGCACCGGCTCACTGAAGGTCCGAGGCTGCGCGGAAAGGCCGAGGAGCGCCGTGGGCCGGAGCGTCTCGATCGCCGCCAGCAGATTCCCGGCCGGCGCATGCGCGTGCGCATAGGGGCGTTTGTGCGGCGCGAGGTCGGAGCGGCCGGCAGTCACCAGGCCCTTGGTGTCCACGAACCAGCAGCGCGCCCGCGCCGCCTCCGCCGAGACTCCGTTCCGGACCATGGCGGCCACGACCAGGTTTGCGATGCCGGTCGCGGCCGACCCGGCGCCGAAAAAGAGGAAGCGCTGCTCCTCCAACCGAAGGCCTGTAACCCGCCCCGCCGCCACCAGCCCAGCCAGTGTCACCGCCGCGGTGCCTTGGATATCGTCGTTGAAGCACGCGACCCGGTCCCGATACCGGTCGAGTAGACCGAACGCGTTGTCGGTGGCGAAGTCCTCGAACTGGATGATCGCGCCGGGAAACTCGACCTGGACCGCTTCGACGAACTCGTCCACCAGCGCATAGTATTCCGGACCCCGAATCCGATGCTGGACCAGACCGGTATAGAGCGGATCGGCGAGCAGCGACTCATTGTCCGTCCCCACATCGATGAGAACCGGGAGGCATCCGGCCGGATCGACGCCGGAGCACGCGGTGTAAAGGGCGAGCTTGCCGATCGGGATACCCATCCCGTAAGCGCCGAGGTCGCCAAGGCCGAGAATCCGCTCCCCGTCGGTGACGACGATGATTTTGACGTTGCGCTCCGGCCAGTTGCCGAGGACCTCGCGCACCCGGGTCCGGTCCGAGGCGCTGATGTAAAGTCCCCGAGGTCTCCGAAAGATGTGGCCGAACGCTTTGCAAGCTTCGCCCACGGTGGGGGTGTAGACCACGGGCATCATCTCCGCCACGTGGTCGATCAGCGTCCGGTAGAACAGGGTCTCGTTCCGGTCCTGCAACGAGATCAGGAACACGTACTGCTCCAGCATTGACGGCTTCGCCCGAAAATTCGCGAGGATCCGCCTCTGCTGGTCCGCGAGGCTCAGCACTCGCGGCGGCAACAGGCCCCGAAGTCCCAGCTCGTCGCGCTCGGCCTCCGTAAACGCGGTGCCTTTGTTGTAGCGAGGGTCGTGGAGGAGGCGGATTCCGCGAAGGTCCGGCGGTAGTCTCATGGGGACGTCGGGTGGCAGAGGCACGAAGGATAGTCGCTCCGGGGTATCCCGACGACCTTGCGCCAACTATGCCGCTGCCATAGTCTAACGGCAAGAACGAGGACTGCTCTACAGTCCGCCTTGACGAACGAGCGAATGGCCCGGTGAGTCGAAGGCGCGATGGGATCGGATCGCCCGGTCCCACGCGCCTTATCTCGTTCCGGTTCTCAGCTCGAATCGGGCATGTCGCACACGAGAGAGAGCGAGGAGGACCTGTGCCGGCCAAGAGGACTCCACCGACCCGACAAGCGACGACCAAGCCGGCCCCGTCGCCGTCCCGGAGCCGAGGCGCCGCCTTGCCCGCCGGCAAACAGCTGGCCGAGTATCGGCGCAAGCGAGATTTCTCGGTGACTGGCGAACCGAAAGGCGGTGACAAGAAATCCGCCGGATCCAAGCTGGCGTTTGTCGTCCAGAAGCACGCCGCGCGGAACCTCCACTTCGATCTCAGGCTCGAGCAAGTGAGCGAGGACGCGAGTCGCCGCCGGTTCATTCTCTCGCCCGCCCACTGTGGGGGGAAGCGCGCGCAGCTTCTCCTCAACGGGCGGGCCCAGTTTCCGCTGGCCGCGCGGTTGCAGCGCGGGGAGAAGGTGACGCTCGGCGAGGTGTTCGCGTTCGTCAGCGGGCTCTACTTCCGTGGTAAGCTCACGTACGCCACCCGTTTCTCTCCCGAAGGCGAGTCGCAAGTCCTCGTCATCACGACCAATCGCGGGCTCCTTCCGGCGAACACGCCCGTCACGTTGCCGGACCTCGTCGCGTTCGGATCCGTGGACATCGAAGTGGACGACGAGCGCTATCGCCGGCCCCTCGAGCGGGATCTTCTGCTGCTCGCCGGCGCGGATCAGCTCGACGTCGTGCTGCTCGGCAGCGTGGCGACGAACCGGTACGCCGACATCCTGATGGCTGCCCTCCGAGAACGGCTGCTCTTCCCCGTGGACTTCGTGGGCCGGGGTGACATGAGCCGGGGTGCGCTGTTGCTGCGCGCGACGCGTGACGGGGTCGAGCTTCCATACCGGATCGTCGCGGGATCGGTGCGGCGCGGAGCCCGTGCCCCGCGCATCAACTCGCCTTAGGTCGGAGGCGCCGAGCAGAGGCAGTACTGCGTGTCTCAGTTCGGTCGCCGGCACCAACCCGCGCGGCCTTCGCACCATCTTCAGCGCCAAGGTCGACGTCATCGCGAACCCACTCCCGTAGCCCGGAGACGACCATGTCGTTAGGCGTCATCGACCGTTCGGAGGCGACTAGAGACCCGGGGATGCCCTCCGGGTCTCTTCTTCCGTCCGAGAATATCCCAGCAGATACTCCACATGGATATAGTCGCGGATCCGCACCACCTGACCGTCCCGCCACCAGATCCTGATCGCGGCGAACGGTACCCAATCCGGCCCGACCTTCCGCCAGTGCACGACCAGCGGCTCCCCGTCCACCCGCGCGACCGAAAGCTTCCACTCCCAAGGCAGCGCGGCGTAGTTCTGGAGATAGGGCGCGTCGAGCAGCGTGAACTCCTTCACACCCACGAGCTCCACCCGGGCATCCGCCCGAATCAACCGGCGGAGCGCGTCCCAGTCCCGCCGGTTGAACCGATCGAGGTACTCGTCGAGCAGCCTCCGCTGTTCCCGGTCGAGCTCGACCGCCGAGGGCGCCTGGTGCAGCAGGCGGAGCTTGGCTCGCCCCCGATGCAGCGCAGCCTTGACGCCACCTAACGTGGAGTCGACGACGTCCGCGATCTCCGCCAGGCGGTAGTCGAGCACATCCTTGAGCAGCACGCACGCGCGCTCCATCGGCGGGAGCTCGGCCACGAGCATCGCCAGCGCTTCATCGACCGGCTCGTTCGCGGGGTCGCCGGCGTCCGGTACGTGTTCGAGCGTCTGTTCGTCGTCGTAGGGCACCGATTCCATCTGTTGTCGCTTCTCTCGCCGCAGGAAATCCACGCTCTTGTTGTGGGCGATCCGGAACAGCCACGGCTCGAGGCGGCTCTCGTCCTTGAGCGACGACAAGGAGTAGAACGCCTGGGCCAGGACCTCCTGAACGAGATCCTCGCCGTCCAGCACCGAAGCGCACATCCGCGTGCAGAACCGATGAAGCCTGGGCCGGATTTCCTTGACGGTGACGAGGAACCGCTTGCGCGAGTCTTCGAGCGCGGCCCTGAGGTCCGCGCCGTCGCTTTGATCTGGACTGTCCACCGCCATGCGTCGTCTCCAATAGCGCGAAGTCTATTCAAACCCTCCGAGGGTTCGGACCCGAAACCTGAGGTCCGACTTGACTCCGCGCCACCCTCCGCGACGCTCGAGGCTTCAGCACCTTGACGTATTCGACCCCCGAAAGGATACGTGCAGCGAAGGCGTATCCTTCGGGCCTCTGGATTCGTCATCCGGCTGAATCACGCGATCCGACTCGGACCCCGACAGGAGACCCTCAGTGCGACGACTCACCCAATTTCTCATCCTCAGTTCCCTGGGCAACGCCGTTCACCGTGGTGGTCGCTCCAGTGGCCGACAAGCTCGCGATCAAGGCTCGGTGAGCATATGAAACGGATCATGGTGCGGTACAAAGTCAAAGCCGATCGCGCAGCCGAAAACGAGAGCTACATCGCAAAGGTGTTCGAGCAGCTCGAGCGCGAAAGACCCTCAGGTCTCCGCTACGCCGCGTTCAAGCTCGACGACGGCGTGAGCTTCGTTCACCTAGTGTCCCAGGAAGCCGCCGACGGCACTAATCCGTTGACGGCGGTGTCGGCGTTCCAGGCGTTCACGAAGGACATCCGCGATCGATGCGAGGAGCCGCCGGTTGCGACGGTGCTGACGGAAGTGGGGTCCTATCGGCTCCTTGGCGAGCGGACCGGCGCGACGGGATGACCGCCGGGAGACGAGTCGGCATGAACCGATGTATCATTGTTAGGTCCGTGGATTCGCTCACCCGCACCCACAGTCCCGACGATGAACTCGCTTCGCCGACTCGCCCTCATCGGCACGTTTTCCGTGCTCTCGGTCGCGCCCGCCTTAGCTCAGCGCACCCCGACCTTCCCGACCAACGACCCGACCCTGGTCCGGATCTGGCAGCTCGGCATGGACAGCTCGCACGTCAAGCGACTTGCCCAAGCCCTGTTCGACTCGATCGGCCCGCGCCTCACCGGGAGCCCGGGATTCACCGCGGCCGCCGACTGGGCGGTCCAGACCTACAAGTCCTGGGGCGTCGAAGCCCGGAAGGAACCGTACGGTACCTGGCGCGGATGGCGCCGCGGCGTGTCGCACATCGACCTGGTCGAGCCGAGGGCCCGGTCGCTCGAAGGGACCATGCTTGCGTGGAGCCCAGGCACCAAGGGGAAAGCGGTCCGCGCCGAAGCGATCGTCCTGCCCAAGTTCCCCGACAGCACCGCGTTCGTGCGGTGGCTCCCGGCGGCGAAGGGCAAGATCGTCCTGGTGTCTCCCGCCTGGCCGACCTGTCGGCCTTCGGAGGACTGGCTCAAGTGGGGGACACCGGAGTCGAATGCGCGGATCGACACGGCTGTCGCCCTGATGCAGCGGGACTGGGCCGTCATCACCGGGCCCGATGGTCGGCCCGACAGCACCAAGCTTTTCCGAGGTACCGGCTATAGCGTCGCTCTCGGCACCGGAAGCCTCGGCACGCGGCTCGAACAGGCCGGCGCGGTCGGCGTCGTCTCGTCGCGCACCAAGCTCAGCGGCTTCGCGAATCCGTTCGGCGATGCCGTCGGCGGTGGTGGACCGCGCGGCCCGGGCGCCGCCGGCCGGACGCAAGGACCCGCCGGCGCCCGGGGTGGGGGACCGGCCGCGAGCCTGGCCGCCGCCCTCGAGACCCAGCGCGCCGGGAACGGCACCGGCGGCTGGGGCGTCACCGAGATCTTCGAGACCTACAACACGATCGCACCCGCGGTGACGCTGAGCTGCGAGGACTACGGGCTCGTCTTCCGGCTCGCCGAGAACAACCAGAAACCCGTCCTCTCGCTCGACCTCGACGCCCAGCTCCTCGGCGAGCAGCCGGCGTTCAATGTCATCGGAACGATCGAGGGCACCGAGAAGCCTAACGAGTACGTCATGCTCTCCGCCCACTTCGACTCGTGGGACGGCGGCTCCGGCGCGACCGACAACGGCACCGGCACGCTGATGGCGATGGAGGCGATGCGCATCCTCAAGGCCGCGTACCCGAGCCCGAAGCGCACCATTCTGGTCGGCGACTGGGCCAGCGAGGAGCAAGGTCTCAACGGCTCGCGCGCGTTCACCGAGGACCATCCCGAGGTGATGAAGGGGCTGCAGGCGCTCTTCAACCAGGACAACGGCACCGGGCGGGTGCAGTCGATCTCCGGCGCCGGCCTCTCGGACATGGGACGGCACCTCAAGGTCTGGTACGGCCGGCTGCCGTCGTTCTACACCGACAGCCTGAGTCCTAACGTCGTGTCGTGGACCTTCAACGACGTCCCAACCGGCAACCCCGGCGGCACCGACGGCGCGGTGTTCGCGTGCTATGGGACGCCGTCGTTCGGCATGGGCGCGGTCCCGTGGAGCTACGGCAGCTACACCTGGCACACCGGGCGGGACACGTACGACAAGGTCGTGTTCGACGATCTCAAACACAACGCGACCTTAGTCGCGATGCTGGCGTATCTCGCGTCGGAGGATCCGGAATTCATCGCGCGCGAGAAGTCGCCGGGGACCTGGCCCGCGGATTGGCCTGCCAACTGCGGCAAGGCGCCGAGAAAAAC
>JBDTOH010000261.1:0-7967 GCA_039933355.1 Gemmatimonadota bacterium
GGCATGCCGCTCGCCGAGCGGCTGCGCTATCTCGCGATCGTCCACAGCAATCTGGACGAGTTCTTCGCGGTCCGGGTCGGTGCGCTCAAGGCGGCGATTCTCGCGGGATCGACTCAGCGCAGCTTCGACGGGCTCCGGCCGAGCGAGCAGATCGACGCGATCAGCGCGCGGGTCGCGGCGATGATCCCGCGACAGACTCGATGCATGCAGGATTGCTTCGCGGTTGTCGCGACGCGAGGCATCCGGCTGCGGAGCTGGGACGATCTCGATCCCGCCGCCCGGACCGAGCTCACGGTGCATTTCCAGCACGAGCTGTTTCCGGTGCTGACGCCGCGCGCGGTGACGATGAGCCCGGGTCATCCCTCGCCGATGATTCCGCAGCTGGCGATCGCGTTCGCCGTGCTGGTGCGCGACGTGCACACCGGTCCCGTCCATTTCGCCTACCTCGCGATCCCGGCCCGGCTTCCCCGGCTTCTCGCGGTCCCCGGCTCGAACGATCTGATCCCGATCGAGCAGGTCGTCCGCGCCAATCTGCAGGCGTTCTATCCGGACCGGCCGGTCGAGGAGGCGTGGGCCTTTCGAGTGACGCGGGCCGCGGAGCTCGACGTGAACGAAGAGGAAGCGGGCGACCTGCTCCAGGCGGTCGAGGAGGAAGTCGGCCGGCGCTCGTTCAATCCGCCGGTCCGCGTGGAGATCGAGGCCGGCATGTCCGCGGTGGTGCGCGACCTCCTGCTCCGCGAGCTCCGGTTCGAGCGCCGGGGCGTCGCCGCGTCGTTAGGCGACGCCGACGCCTATCCGGTCGAGGGCTTGATGGCCCGGAGCTCGCTCCGGGCCCTCGCGGATCGGCTGCCGGCTACGGACGCGTTCGCGCCGTGGACCGGGCGGCGGCTGATTCCCACCGAGCGCACCATCATGGAGCAGCTCGACGAGGGCGACATCCTGGTCCACCATCCGTACGACGATTTCGAAGGGTCGGTCACCCGGTTCCTCAAGGAGGCCGCGGAGCATCCCGAGGTCGTCGCCATCAAGATCGCGCTCTACCGGATCGGCGAGGACTCCCCGATCGTGGACGCGATGGTCCAAGCCGCGCAGAAGGGGAAGGAAGTCTCCGCGTTCGTCGAGGTGCGCGCCCGGTTCGACGAGGCGCGCAACGTCAAGGAGGTCAAGCGTCTCGAGGAGGTGGGCGTGCACGTGGTCTACGGCCTCGTCGGCCTCAAGATCCACGCCAAGGTGACGCTCGCGATCCGGCAGTCGCCGACGGGGGTCCGCCGCTATGCCCACGTCGCGACCGGGAATTACAATGCGGGGACGGCGCGCTACTACACCGATCTCGGTCTGTTCACGGCGGACGAGGGAGTCACCGCGGATCTGACCGACCTGTTCAACGAGCTCACCGGCTCGACCCAGCCCCCGGCGGGCCAGTTCAGGCGGCTGTTGATCTCGCCGGTCCACCTCGTTCCCGAGATGATCCGGCGGGTCGAGCGCGAGATGGCGTTCGTGGACGAGGGCCAGCAGGGCCGGATCCGGATGCAGCTCAACGGGCTCGAGGATCCCGAGCTGGTGGCGGCGCTCTACCGCGCGGCCCAGGCCGGGGTCGAGATCGATCTCGTGATTCGCGGGTTATGTCTGCTCAAGCCCGGCGTGCCGGGGCTCTCGGAGCGGATCCGGGTCAAGAGCGTGCTCGGACGGTTTCTCGAGCACGAGCGGATCTTCCACTTCGGCAACGGCGCCAAGCCGGAGTATTTCATCGGCTCAGCGGACTTGCGGCCCCGCAACTTGCGGCGCCGGGTCGAGGTCGTCGCCCCGGTTCGGGACCCCAAGCACGTCGCTCGGCTCGATCGGGTGCTGACCGAATTGATCGGAGAGCCGGCGGCGTGGTCGCTCGGCCCGGATGGAACCTATACTCGCGCGGCCCGCCCGACGTCCGAGCAGCCTCATGTCCACGACCGCCTGCTGACCGGCGAGGGCTGATGGACCCGCTGCTGCGCCGGTTCCAGTCGTTGCTCGGAGGACAATACGTCGTCGAGCGCGAGATCGGGCGCGGCGGGATGGCGACCGTATTTCTCGCGAAGGATCTCCGCCACGGCCGCTCGGTCGCGATCAAGCTGCTCCAGCCCGAGCTCACGACCGCGACGACGGCTGAGCGGTTTCTCCGCGAGATCCAGATCGCGGCCAAGCTCCAGCATCCCCACATTCTGACGCTGCTGGACTCGGGCGCGTCGGACGGCCTCGTCTACTACGTGATGCCGCTCGTCGAGGGCGAGTCACTCCGGGACCGGCTGCTCTGGGAGAAGCAGCTCCCAATCGAGCAGGCGATTCACATCGCGCACCAGGTCGCGAGCGCGCTCGCGTACGCGCACACGCAGGGCGTCATCCACCGCGACATCAAGCCCGAGAACATTCTCCTCTCGACCGGCCAGGCAATCGTGGCCGATTTCGGGATCGCCCGGGCGATGTTCGACTCGAACCAGCAGTCGATCACTGCGGCCGGGCTGCCGCTGGGGACGCCGGCCTACATGAGCCCCGAGCAGGCCAGCGGGAGCGACCGGATCGACCACCGGAGCGACCTCTACGCGTTAGGTTGTCTCCTGTTCGAGATGCTGGCGGGCCGGCCGCCGTTCGTCGCCCCGACCATCGGCCAGGTGCTCTCCCAGCACGTCCGCACGCCTGCCCCCAAGGTGTCCTCGTTCCGCACGGCGGTGCCGGCGGAGGTCGAGGCGGTGGTCGAGCGGATGCTTGCGAAGGACCCGAAGGACCGCTATCAGGGCGCCGGCGAGCTGGTCGAGGCGCTCGGGTTGCTGGAGGCGGTCGAGACCCTGGAGCGGAGGACGCCTAACGTCGGCTGGCGGCGGCTCACGCCCGAGTCGGTCGAGGCCACCCGGGCGCACCCGCAGACGTCCCTCGGCGTGGTCCGGCTCCTCATCCTGGGCGGGACCATCGGTGGCGTGGTGCTGGCCGGCCTCGGGCTCGCGAAGAAGCTCGCTCCGCAGGGAGCCGCGCCGGCGCCGGGGTCGCGGGTCGAGGCCGGGGCCGTCCCCGCGGGATTCGTCTCCGCGATCGGGGTCAAGCCGCTCGACGCGATCGGAGCCGATTCGATGGCGAACATGATCGCCGCGGGGATCACCGAGGAGATCACCGCCCACCTGACCCGGGTGAAGCGGCTCAAGGTCCTGTCCCGGACCAGCATGGAGTACGCGGTCCGGCAGCGGTGGCCGAGCCGGACCATCGCCGATTCGTTAGGCATCCGGTACCTGGTCGAGGGCTCGGTCCAGCGGGCCGGTCCGGACGCCGTCGTCACGCTCCAGCTGATCGACGCCGTCAACGAAGGCCACCTCTGGGGGGAGTCGTTCCGGATGCCGGTCCGCGACGCCCTCATGGCGCGCGAGGACATCGCCCAGAAGGCGCTCGTCGCGCTCGCCGCCCGGGTCCAGGGCATCGACGCCGCCGAGCACGACTCGAGCACGGCGAATCTCGAGGCGGTCCAGGCGGTCGCGCGGGGCCGCGAGCTCATGGGCCGGGCGACCCCGGACGATCTCGACGAAAGCATTCGCGCGTTCGAGCGGGCGCTCGCCCTCGATCCGAAATTCGCCGACGCCGCGGCCGGTCTTTCGGTTGCGCTCAGGACCTACGTCGATCTCGGGTTTCTGGGCCGGGACCTCTATCGCACGCTGGCCCAATCGATCCAATGGGGCGATCGGGCCGTCAGCCTCAATCCCAAGCTCGCCGACGGCTGGGTCGCCCGGGGAACAGCCCGACTCGATGCCAGGGCTAAGCCGGAGACCGTCCTGCTCGACCTGGACCACGCCGTGAGGTTGGCGCCGTCCTCCGGCGAGATCCGGGTCTTTCGTGGGATCGTCCTCGCCGAGCTCGGCCGCTACGACGATGCCTTGAAGGATGTGACCCTCGGCGCCGAGCTCGATCCGCTGAGCGGGCTCACGAGGGGCGGCGGCGTGGCGATGACGGCGCTCGGAGCCCGGCAGTACCGGGTCGCCATTCTCGAGGCGAGGCTCGCGCAGAGCCGGGACCCGTTCGTCGAGTACTGGCGGGTGGTCGAAGCCGCGGCGCACTATCTGAACGGAGAGCCGGAGCGGTGCCTCGACATCAAGCTCACGGGGATCGGCCTGCCGCTGCATGCGCTCTGTCTCTGGAAAGTCGGCCGCGGGCCTGAGGCCGAGCGGCTGATCGACAGCGTCGGGGCGACGGTGGGCACGGGCCGTGACGCGGGCATCTACACCACCGGCCTCGTCGCGATGTATCACGCGCAGCTCGGCCATGCCGCCGAGGCGCTCAAGTGGCTCGAGCGGGGGTTCGCCGTCTCACCGGTCGCGATCGATTTCCGGCTGCTCGACTGCGGGCTCGTCGATCCGATCCGGAACGACCCGGTGTTTGTGCGAGGCATGGACGCGATCTGGACGAAGGTGCAGGACCGATTCTTCTGAGAGGTTCACTAATGGGATTCCGAATCCGAGCCATCCAGCCGGTCTCGCGGGTGTTGGTCGCGCTCACGCTCGTCGCCGCGGGTCCGGCGCTCGCGCAGACCGCTCCCGACCTAACGAAGCAGATCCGGGATTCGGTGGAGGCGTGGCGCGGCCGGCTGCAACCGACCGGGCTCGTGGTCGGCGTGTACCGGCACGGCAGCGTCGTCTTCGCCGAAGGATTCGGGGTTCGGCGACTCGGGTCGAGCGAGCCGGTAACCACGCGCACGGTGTTCCACCTCGCTTCGGTCACCAAGCCGTTCGTGGCGACCGCCGTGATGCAGCTGGTCGAGAAGGGCAAAGTGGACATCGACCAGCCCGTCACCCGGTACCTGCCGTACTTCCGGATAAAGGATCCGCGGGCCACGGGGATCACGGTCAAACAACTGCTCAACCACACCGCGGGAATGCCGGACGTCACCGACTATCACTGGGGAAGCCCGGAGAGTGATGGCGGCGCGCTCGAGCGGTGGGTTCGCGGGCTCGCGGACTCCGCGCTGATCTTTCAGCCGGGCGAGCGGTGGCAATACAGCAATATCGGGTTCGAAGTGCTTGCCGATCTGGTGGCCAAGGTGTCGGGAGAGCCGTTCGAAGACTACATCCAGCGGCACATCCTTACGCCGCTCGGCATGCGGCACTCCACTTTGCTGATGACCGACGTCGATTCGGCAAACCTGGCGACCGGGCATGTGAGGCCCAAGGCGGGCGAAGTCGTTCCGAGCGCGGTCTACCCGTACAACCGCCGCCACGCCGCCAGCTCGACGCTCCACTCGAACATCGAGGACATGCTTCGGTGGGCGGCCGCCAACGTGCAGAAGGGCGAGCTCGACGGTCATCGCATCCTGTCCACCGCGTCGATCGATCGGATGTGGACCGTGACCTACGACATGTCCGCGGACATCGCCCAGCGGATGGCGCGAGGCGGGCGGACGCCGCCCTATCAATCGACGGGCATCGGGTTAGGCTGGTGGGCCTACCAGCTCGGGGACCGGCGCCTGATCGGCCACGGCGGCGGCGACACCGGATTCCGGTCCACCATCCTCCTCTCCCCGGCGGATTCCAGCGCGGTCGTCATCATGTTCAATGATGAGCGGGGCGATCCCAGCGAGCTGGCTCGGACGATGTACTCCATTCTGGGAAAGGCTTCTTCGCACTGACGGCGAAGGGATTCCTTCGCTCGGCGACTTCGGCCTGCCTTGCCCCGGTATTCCCGCCGGTTGCGAGTCTGTACGGTTACACTCCTCCCAATTCGTCTCCAGTGACGAACCGGCCGGCGCCTGCGTGATGCCGGTTCTTCCACCCCCGCTGACGAGGCCTTATGACCGATCCAAGTAACCCTGATTTCAGCGATGTCACGAGCGGAAGCTCGTCGACGGCTCCATCCGCACGGCCGGCGGAGACCACCTACACGGTGCAGAAGGGCGACAGCCTATCGAAGATCGCGAAGAAGGTGTACGGAGACATGGCCAAGTGGCCGCTCATCCACGAGGCGAATCGTGACCGGATCAAGGATCCGGATCTGATCCAGCCGGGGTGGGTCCTCAAAATCCCGAACGCATAGGAGTGACACGGACATGAATAGAGCTCGATGGTCCCGCGCCGGGATGACGATTGCCGCGCTGGCGCTGGTAGCCGGATCCGCGTGTAGCAAGAAGGCGGAGCCGCCTCCGCCGCCCGTCGCTGTGCCGGCGCCTCCCACGCCGCCCGCGTTCGGCTTCGTCTCCGCCGATCTTGGCAAGGCGATCGGGGCTGATAAGCGAGTAGTTGCTCCGGTCGCCGTATTCGGCGTCCGCGATACGATCTATGTGGTGGTGCAGACCGAGGGCTCGGCCTCAGCCGCCAACCTCGTGGCGGTGTGGAGAACGGCGGCGGGCCAGAAAGTCGACTCCGCAGCGCAGACGATCGCCACGAGCGGGCCGGCGACGTCCGAATTCCACATCGCCAAGAAGTCGGCCTGGCCGGTCGGGAAGTACAAGGTCGAGATCATCGTGGACGGGAAGTCCGTCGCGACGAAGGATTTTGAGATCGCGAAGTAGCGATTGAGCCGGTCGGACAGGGGTGGGGCGGGGGCAGTTCAGCCGCCGCCCGCCACCTGTTTCATCAAGCGGTACACGAATTCGGCGCCCTGATAGTACGACGAGACGAGGATCCGCTCGTCCTTGCCGTGCGCCCGCACGTCGTCCACGTCGCCCGGAATGCCTGACACTCCATAGCTCGAGATGCCTGCGTTCCGGAGAAAGCGGGAGTCCGTCCCGCCCATCTCCATGTAGGGAATGACCGGCACGCCGGGAGTGGCGCCGGCCGAAACGGCTTCGATGGCGCTCATCAGCCCGGGGTTCAGCGCCGACGGCGGGCTCGCGTAGGGTTTGGTGAGTCGCGAGATGGCGATCAGCGAGTCGGCGACGGCGCGCCGGAGCGCGGCTTCGACGCTGTCGGGCGGGTCGAGCGGGTGCATCCGGCAGTTGACCACGGCCCGGGCCCGCTGGGGCAGCGCGTTGATGGCGTGACCGGCCTCGAGCATCGTGGCGACGCAGGTGGTGCGGAGCATCGCGTTATAGAACGGCGACGCCGACAGGCGGGCCAGGACCTCGGCGGGAGCGTTAGGCAGTCCGGCCGCTTTCAAGTCGGCGGCGAGCGGGCCCGTCTCGAGGGCGGCGCTCCGGGTGAAGTAAGTCTGGGTCAGCTCGGAAAGCCGCGCCGGAAATTTGAGGGTCGCGACCCGGCGCAGTCCGTCAGCCAGCCGATAGATCGCGTTCTCCGGCACCGGGAGCGAGCTGTGACCGCCGGGGTTCTTCACATCCAGCGCAAACGTGAGCGAGACCTTCTCGGCGACTTGGACCGTGCGGGTCCGCATCGTTCCCTTCACGAGCTGGGGCTCCCCGGCGTCCACGTTGATGCAGTACTCGGCCGTCGTGACCTCCGGGAAGTTCTTGATCAGCCACTCGATCCCGTTGTAGTCGCCGCCGCTCTCCTCGCCCGCTGTGAACGCCAGGATCAGGTCACGGTCCGGGACGAACTTCTCGCGCTTGAGCCGGAGTGCCGCCGAGACCAGCGTTGCCGCGCCGCCCTTGTTGTCGCTGGTCCCGCGACCGTAGAAGTAGCCGTCCTTCTCGACCAGCTTGAAGGGATCGGTGGTCCAGTCCTGGGGCAGCGCTTCGACCACGTCGAGGTGGGCAATCAAAAGGAGCGGCTTCTTCCCGCCGCGCCCGCGATAGCGGACGACCAGATTTCGGTTGGCAGATTCGGTTTGACCGAGGATCGAGACGTCATGGGCCGGGAAGCCGGCCGAGGTGAACCGGTCAGCCAGGGCGCGCGCAGCGGGCGTCGTGCTTCCCTTGGCGTGAGTCGTGTTGATCTCGATCAGCTGCTGGAGGATGTCGCGGGCTTCCCGGCGCACGTTGCCGGGAAGATCTTGGGCGGCAGGGCCACGACCGTCCCGGCCGAGATCAGCGCGGCGGCAGCCATATTGCGAAGGATTGTCATGCCGAAGTC
>JBDTOH010000262.1:0-7925 GCA_039933355.1 Gemmatimonadota bacterium
GCCGCCGAGTAGCGTCCTGTCTTCCGAAGCCCTCGATGCCGTGTAGTCCACCCGCTGTTGTCAAACGGGCTGTCATTCCGATCGCAGCCAGGAATCTAGACCGCACGGCCTGAGCGCCGCGGAGGAGATCCCTTGCCGACCTCGGGATCACCGATAGCGGCCCCTCGGTGGCAGCCTCTCGAGTAACGGGCAGGACTGGCGATCTGCCGCGCCCGGACCCACTTTTGTGCCGGGCCTTGCGGCCGGCCTCCAACGGGGCGAGGCTAGTAGCGCGCCGGAAGCGAAGCAGCCGCGCTCCGTGGTCAAATCCCGTGTCGAGCCCATCGAACTTCCAATCGAGGTACACAGGTGTCGGAGCCAAATCCCAATCTCAAGCCGATCAATCCCGCGCGCGTCGCTCAGGAGCTCCAGAAGCTCAGCGATGGCCGCAAGTCCGGCCAGTTCGACAAGGACGAGTACGAGCACCGCTTCTCCCGGATGGTGAGCGAGCTGCGCGATCGCCGAATCGACGGGAGCCGAGCCGAGATCCTCGCCGCCCTCACCCCGCTCAAGGTGGCGGGAACCATCACGGATACGGATTGGAAGCGATTGTTGACTCAGCTGGGACTCGCTTAAAGGCGGCAAGGCAGTAAGGCGGCAGGGCGGCACGTAGTTTTGTCGGAGACGATGCCCGGCCGCTTAGACGGATTGAGCGCGCCACCACTGTCGGGCTCGTTGCCGCCATCGGATCAAAACCTGCCGCCTTGCTGCCCTGCTGCCTTGCTGCCTTGATTTCCCGCATGCCCGCCACTACCCGCCGCCCCACTCCCACCGTCCAAGTCGGCTCCGTTCGCGTCGGGTCGCGTCATCCTGTCGTCGTCCAGTCGATGACCAACACCGACACGGCCGACATCGACGGAACGGTCCGCCAGGTCGCCGAGCTGGCCGCTGCCGGGAGTGAGCTGGTGCGGGTCACCGTCAACAACGACGATGCCGCGCGGGCCGTGCCGAGGATTGTCGAAGCGCTCGACCGGCAGGGGGTCGGCGTTCCGATCGTCGGCGACTTCCACTACAACGGGCATCTTCTCCTCACCAAATATCCAGACTGCGCGACCGCGCTCGCCAAGTACCGGATCAATCCCGGCAACGTTGGCGGCAAGCGACACGACGAGCACTTCGGCGCCATCATCGAGGTCGCGCTTCGGAACGACCGGCCGGTTCGGATCGGCGTCAATTGGGGCTCCCTCGACCAGCAGCTCTTGACTGAGATGATGGACCAGAACGCCCGCGCGGACGTGCCGCTCGAGGCGCTCGACGTCACGATGGAAGCGATGGTCGAGAGTGCTCTCCAGTCTGCGGAGCTCGCCGAATCGCTCGGCATGGCCCACGACCGGATCATCCTCTCCGCCAAAGTGTCGGGCGTCCAGGACCTCGTCGCGGTTTACCGCAAGCTCGCCGCGCGCTGCGACTACCCGCTCCACCTCGGCCTCACCGAGGCCGGCCT
This sequence comes from Gemmatimonadota bacterium, assembly GCA_039933355.1. GTDB lineage: Bacteria > Gemmatimonadota > Gemmatimonadetes > Gemmatimonadales > GWC2-71-9 > SHZU01. The sequence continues at coordinate 1,484 of JBDTOH010000262.1, forward strand.
CGGTATGAAGGGCATGGTGGCGAGCGCCGCCGGTCTCTCGATCCTGCTTCAGGAGGGAATCGGCGACACGATCCGGGTGTCGCTCACGCCCGAGCCCAACGGCGACCGAGCCGAGGAGGTCAGGGTCGCGCAGCAGGTGCTGCAGTCGCTCGGGATGCGGAGCTTCGTGCCACAGGTTATCAGTTGCCCCGGGTGCGGCCGGACGACGAGCACCTTCTTCCAGGCGATGGCGATGGAGATCCAGTCGCATCTCCGCGACCGGATGAGCGCGTGGCGGATCGAGCGGCCCGGCGTCGAAGAGCTCAAGGTGGCGGTGATGGGCTGCGTGGTGAACGGGCCCGGCGAGTCGAAGCACGCCAACATCGGGATCTCGCTGCCCGGCACCTTCGAGGAGCCGAAGGCGCCGGTATTCGTGGACGGCCGCCTCGTCAAAACCCTGAAGGGCGACGCGATCGTGCGCGAGTTCCTCGACATTCTCGAGGACTACGTCGCCGCGAACTACCCCAGCGCCTGACGGAGGAGACCGGCCATCGAAACCTCGCTCTTGAGCCGGCCATTTGCCGCGATCCCGATCCTCTTCGCGGCGGGCCTCGTCACCAGCCTGACGCCGTGCATCTACCCGATGATCCCGATCACGGCCGGAGTGTTAGGCGGGGCCGGGGCGGTCGGGCGCTCGAAGCGGCGGACCCTCCTCTTCAGCCTGACCTACGCGGTGGGGCTCGCGCTGGTCTACGCGGTGCTCGGGCTGATCGCGGGCCTCTCTGGGAAGCTGTTCGGCACGATCAGCGCGAACCCATGGGCGTATTTCATTATGGGGAATCTGCTCCTGCTCGCGGGCCTCGCGATGTTGGACGTCTTCCCGGTCTCGGCACCGGTCAAGCTGCTCGCGTGGGCCGGGAAGTGGGGCGGGCAATCGCTCGGCGCGGTTTTCCTGATGGGTGCGACGTCGGGACTGGTTGCGGCGCCGTGTGGTGCGCCGGCCTTCGCCGCAGTGCTTACGTTCGTGAGCCGGACCCAGAGCGCGGTGCTCGGCTTCGTCTATTTGTTCGTCTTCAGCCTCGGTATGACGGCGCTCCTGATCGTCATCGGGCTTTTCTCGGGGACGCTGGCCTCGCTGCCCCGCGCGGGACAATGGACTTCGGTAGTCAAACGGGTGGGCGGCGTGCTGCTGCTCGCGATGGCGGAGTACTACTTCGTAAAGATGGGACAGGTGTGGGTATGAGGGAGGCAAGGCGGCAGGGCGGCAAGGCGGCAGGCAGGGGCATCGTGGCATTGCTCGGCTTCGGGCTTGCGGTGGCCGGCTGTGGCAAGGCGCGGACAGCGGCTTCACAAGCGGATTCGGCGGCGGTGGGGGCCGCTGCGGCGAATGCGGGCGATCCTCTTGCGGAGCTCGAGTCCGGAATCAAGATCGGCACCGTGGCGCCCGCCGTGTCGATCGGCGATCTCGACGGCAATCCGGTCGATCTCGGGGCGTATATAGGGAAGAAGCCCGTGCTGATCGAGTTCTGGGCGACGTGGTGCTCCAAGTGCATGGCGCTCCTGCCTCAGCTCGATCAGCTCCACGCCAAGTACGGAGACCGTCTTGCGCTCATAGGAGTGAACGTGACGGTGAATGACTCAAAGGAACGGGTCCGCCGCTACCTCGAGGCCCACAAGCCGCCGTACATCGCGCTGTTCGACGACAAAGGGGTCGGGGCCCGCGCATTTGAGGTTCCCGGCACGTCTTTCATCATGATGGTCGATGCGACCGGGAAAGTCGCGTACACCGGAGTCGGCGAGGATCAGAATCTCCTTGCGGCGGCAGAAAAAGTGATGGGAGCCGCGCCATGAACCGCACCCAACCTGCCGCCTTGCCGCCCTGCCGCCCTGGCGCCGTCCGTCCTGCCGCCTTGCCGCTCTGCCTTGCCGCCCTGCGTCCTGCCGCCCTCCTCACGCTCCTCGTGACCGCGGCGGCTTCTGCCCAGGACAAGCCCCTCCGCGCGGGCTTGGTCGGGGATCCGAAACCGGGAGAGACGGCGCCCAACTTCTCTGCGCCCTATGTCTCTGCGGCGGGGCCGGGGCCGGCGGACCAGCCGTTCCGGCTCCGGGCCGAGCTGGGGCGGAGGGTGGTTCTGGTGTTTTCCGGTCCCCTCCGGGCCGGCAGTGATCGACGGGGGTGGGACTGGCTGGCCGCAAACCACGACTCGCTGACGTCCAAGCCGACGGTGGTCGTTGGAATCGTGGCCGGCCGGTCCGGCGACGTTCAGGCGCTGGCCACGGCGGTGGGCGGGGAGCTCAAATTCCTGCCGGACAGCGGCGGCCGAATCTCGCGCCGTTTTGGGGTGGGGAAGGACTCGGTGCCGCCGTCCCAGTGGGCGGTTTTCGTGGTTGGCGACGACGGCATCGTGGCGTATCGCACGAGATCCTTTCAGTTCGACCACCCGGTGGAGGTGGAAAGGCTCCGAAAGGCCTTGGCGCAGTAGATCCGAAGGCAGTCCGGGCGGAGTCTGAAGGCCCGTATTTTCGGGCTTAGTTCGGTGATCTGCATCACGGAATCTGCAATAGTCTGCGCTAGACGCCTGGGTTCGGTGTGTGCTAGATCACCGAATCAAACCTGGGGACTGATCTCAACTGTATCATGAAGGGTAAGTGCTGACGGCTTAGACGCTTGCGGCATGGCCCTTGCCCCCGAGCTGTTCGAAACCGTGTCTGTTCGAGTTTAGTTGTGCACCGTTTCTCGTGCGGTGTTGACGGCGCCACGGTTTGGGGGATTGAAAACGTCCAAGGCGTGAAGTGATGCGAGGTTCCGTCACTTGACCGGCGAGTTTCGGACGCTATCTTGGCGTGTTGCGATACCCCGCTGTCCGTGTGCAACTCGTGTCGGCGTGATCGACGGGAGAGTAAAGTCGGTTCTCCCATTGAATCCGCGGCTCGAAGTGGTACCACGAGATGGGTTTAGGAAGGCCGTGAGAAGATTCGCGCTTTGAGGTCGGGAGTGTGTCCTGGCTCACAGCGCGGCACTTTCCCTCGCGGTAATATTTGGTTCTGTGTCCGTACCAGCATCCGTTTTCAAATCGCAGGGAAGCAGGGCCCGCAGGTTTCTCGTGGTGGAGTGGTGACAAAACCACTGGTAGTCCAACGTTCATAGGGGGAGTTAATGAACAAGGTTTTCCGTTCTCTCGCGTGGGCCGGAGCTGTGTCCGTCGCGCTGGCCGCTTGCGGCGACGACGTCACGGTGACGGAGCCACCGCCGCCGCCGCCGCCGCCGGTGGCGCAGGTCCGGAGCGTGACGGTCACGCCGGACAATGTGTCGGTTAGCGCAGGCAGCACGATCCAGATGTCGGCAAACGTTACTGCTGATGCCGGCGCCACGGTGACGGTCGCCTGGACCACCAGCGACGCCACCCGCGCGACGGTCAGCACCAGCGGCCTCGTCACGATTCCGTCCGCAGCCGCGCCGGGTGCCGTGTCGATCAAGGCCACTGCAACGGCCGGCACGAGCACGGCTTCGGGCGCTGCGACGCTCAACGTGGTCGGCACCACGATTTCCGGCGTTACGGTTGTCCCCTCCACCGCGAACCTGACCGCGGGAACGGCGAATAACTCCGCTCAGAGCCTCACCGCGGTTGCGATTGTGGCCGGGACGAACAGCCCGCCGCAGTCGGTCACGTGGACCTCGCTGGATGAGTCGATCGCCACGGTTTCGGCCGCGGGCGTCGTCACGGCGAACTCGAGTGCGAAGAGCGGCACCGTCAACATCCAGGCCTGCTCCACGGTCGACGCTTCCAAGTGCGGCTTCCTGGCGTTGACCGTCGGTGTGCCGAGCCCCGCGCTCATCCAGATCGGGGCCGTCACCTTCAACAACGGCACCAATAACGTTCCGGTGAACCTCCTGAACGTTTTTGGGCAGATCGAAATTTCCCTGAACATCGACAACGGCGACCGGGTCATCACCCGGGTTGACGCTTTGATCGGTGGCCAGGTGGTTGCGAGCCAGTCGTTCAGCGCCGCGTCGAAGGCCAAGCCGGCCCCGTCGCTCACGCCGACCACGGTCATCCTCTCGACCAACACTGCCCAGCTCCGTAAGAACGGCTCGACCTTCCTTCCGGTCGTGTTCAACGGAAACAACGCGATTACGGCGAACCTGTACATCCTTGGCTCGTCCACCCCGATCGTTTCCAACGCGGTTCCGGTCGTCATGGACAACCCGGACGCGATCGTTGCTTCCCCGGGCGCGACCCTCGTTGCGACCAATCAGTCGCCGTCAGTGGTCGTTGGCGGGAACACATTCTTCACCGGCAGCCTGACGGTCACCGGGCTCAACTACATCGCGTTCAGCAAGAACGTCCCCGTTTCCGTTACGGTTGGATCGACCGTTTGCGGCCCGTCCGCGAACTTGGTCCCGACCGGCGCGACGACGGCGCAGACGGGCATCGCCCTCACCGGCATCTTTGATTGCGCCGGCTTCGAAGGCGCAGCCGCGCTAACCACCGAGGTCACGGTTGACTACGCTGTCGGAGCGGTCGGACCCGATGGTACGCCGATCACTCCGCCCACGACCGTCAACACGGTGGGCAGTGCGTTCCAGGTTCCGATCAACGCTGCCGGCGACACCGAGCCGCGTTGGAACATGATCTCTGGTTGCGAGTTCGATTCTGAGAGTGGCGTCGCCGCGGCTAAGGGCGCGAAGGGTGCGAAGCCCGTCGTTTCTAAGTCCAAGGCTTCCAAGGTCAAGATCCAGGCTGGGACCCCGAGCTGCCCGTCGTTCCTCGGTCCGGTCTTCATCGACAACCTGGGACCGTCGGTCAGCCTGCTCAACGTTGCCTTCAACGACCTGTTCGACCAGCCGTGGATCAATGCGGCCTACCTGTTCTCGCAGGACCTGAGCGCCGTTGACAATGGTTCAGGGCTCGCGGCGCTGGTAGCGCACGACTTTGTCGGCTTGGTCTGCACCGGCACCGTCGTCACCAGCGGCGCCGATTACGCTGAGACCGTCACCAGCAATTCTACGGACGGCCATCAAATCTGCGCTGTTGCGGTCGATGCGCTCGGTAACACGACCACAACAGGGCCTTCGAACTTCTTCGGCGTCGACTTTGGCGCTCCAGGTGCTCGAATCGCTGGTACGACGGCTGCGACCCCGACCCTGCTCCCGGCCACTCCGGCGGGCAACACGGTTTCGACCACTCCGAACACGACGATCTTCTCGATCGCCGCGCCGTTCCCGGCGACGGACGTGTGGGGTCTAGAGGGTCTCGACACTCGTTCCGGCTTCAACCAGAACGTCGTCCCGGGCTATCCGGCCGTACAGACGCTCTCCAGGCTCGCTCCAATTGGCCCGACATCGTGCACGTTGTTCACGAACGCGATGGGTATCCTGCTCAGCGATACCTGGGTCCGGACGAACGTCAACGTGCCGATCGACTGTAACCTGCAGGTTGGCTACTACAACTACGCAGGGTATGTGGTCGACCGCGCCGGTAACCAGAGCCCGTCGGTGAGCCGCAACTTTGCGGTTGATCAGTACGCAGTACCGAACATCACCGGTTTGGGCTTCGCCACGCAGTTCTATACTCCGGGTCAGCCGGCTCCGTTCGGCTTCTCGGCGAATGACGATCTCGAAGTGATCGACGCGACGGTGGCGGTGACGCAGGCGATTCCGACGGGTGGCACCACCATCCTCCGGTATCCGTTTGGCGGGCTGACTCCGTTGGGCATTCGGTGGGACGCGATCCTGACGAATATCGTGAACGGCGCTCAGGCGTCGATCCCGTACTTCCTCTTCCGGGTCGATGAGTCTTGCACCGGCGCGGGCGCTCCGTACCCGAGCTGTCCGGCTGTTGGCACGGCGTCCGCACCCGCAGGCGTACCGGCGACGGCGCCGTACTACCTGGCACCGGTCGACAAGAACAGCGCTGATTACCCGCTTGGCCCGGCTGGGCTTCCGACGAACGTGTCTGCTAACGTCTCGGATGTGGCAGGCCAGACGGCAGCTACTGCGATCAACGCTCCGTTGCTCGTCAGCCAGTTCAACCCGAGCACCGGCATCTCCGAGCAGTGGTCGGGCTATATCGATCCCGTGACGCAGCAAGTCTTCGGGGCGGGAGCTGATCTGTTGAGTTGGTCGGCGTCGACTGTCGGTGGCGTCGCGGTCGCAGTGCACGTTGCAAGCACGTCGATTGTGGTTCCGTACTTCGACGGTGCTTCACTCTGGCGGCTGAACAACGCCGCGCCCACGGAGTGGGTGTACTGCGCCGCCTTCCCGGCTCCGGTTCTCACGGATAACGGGTCGAACCGGTTCTGGACGTACAGCCTCACCGAGCCCACCGCCGGTCCGTGCACTGGTTCGACGTTCTCGGTCGGTCCGGCTGCGTACCGAGTAATGGGCACGAAGAACGGCGCGGGATTGTTTACCCCGACGTTCCCGTAAGACTGTCCGTAGTGGAAGACCAGAAGCCCCGCC
>JBDTOH010000263.1:0-7911 GCA_039933355.1 Gemmatimonadota bacterium
CGAGGCGCTCGGCGAGGATCCGATCATCCGGCGCGGCGACCTCCTCTGGTGCGACGTGGGCATCACGGCGCTGCGGCTCAACACCGATACCCAGCACGACGCCTACGTGCTCAGGCCGGGCGAGTCCGGTCCGCCGGCCGGGCTTGCGAAGGCGCTCGCCAACTCGAACCGGCTTCAGGACATCCTGTTCGAGGAGGTCAGGCCCGGCCGGAGCGGGAACGAGATCCTCTCGGCAACCCTCGCGAAGATGAAGGCGGACGGGCTCGACGGCACGGTGTACACCCACCCGATCGGCATGCACGGCCACGGGGCCGGTCCGCTGATCGGGTTATGGGACTATCAGGACGGCGTCCCCGGCCGGGGTGATCACAAGGTCGTCCCGAGCATGTGGTTTTCGAGCGAGCTGCAGGTGACGACGCCGGTCCCGGAATGGGACGGTCAGCGGGTCCAGATGCGGCAAGAAGAAGACTTCATCGTCGGCGCCGACGGGAAGCCTCGGTGGGCGCTGAAGCGGCAGGAGAGGCTCCACTTGGTGCGGTAGTTTGGTGAACGGGAACCGGGGAGCGGGGTCCGGGAACTGCCTAACGGGCGCCAGCCGCTCGGAGCTCGAGTCCCCGGTTCCCGTCCCCCGCTGTTGTTCAGCCGCCTTTCACAAACTCCATCCGCCGGACCCGGCCCGCGCCCACCAGAATGCGCGTGATGCGGCCTTTGGCATCGCGCTCCGGGCGGATGAACATGCCCAGCTGGCCGCTCGATGTTCTGTAGGCGTCGCGGAATGCCGGCGCAAGGGCCGAGGGCGGGAACTTGGGGCGGACCAGCCGCAGCGTGTCGCCGGTTAGGCGGATCTCCCAGGTGGCGCCCAGCTCTGCGCTCGTGTAGCGGCCCACCAGGTCCGCCCGGTCGGCGGCGGTCGGCACCCATGGCTCGACCGGTCGATAGACCGTGATCTCGCCCGAGCCCCCGACCGTCCGGATCGTCCGATCCTTTCCGGTCCCCGTCGTGGACAGCACCGTCATGCCGGTTCCGATCCGGTAGCGGCCGCCGCCGAGCGGTGTGAGCGGCGTGGACCCGCCTCCGCCGGACCAACCGAGCTGCTCCTTCTCGAGCATCACCCGGCCGATCGTCTCGGTGCCGTCACTCCAGAACCAGCCGGCGGCGGCCGCAAGCGGATCCGACGGGCCGGCCGCGGCTGCTGTCGCCACCGGCTCCAGCGATTCCGCGAGGTAGACCTCTGAGGCCAGCTCGGCGAGCCGCACCGGGTTCGCGCCGACGTCGTTGCAGAGCACGGAAACGCCGAAGCGCTGTGCGGGGAAGTGCAGCAGGTGCGCCCGGTAGCCCGGGTCCCCGCCGCTGTGGGAGATCGTTGCAACGCCCCGGTAGAGGCCGTGCGAGATTCCCGAGGCGTACCGGAGCGTGTCGCCGCTCGCGAGAATCCCGCGCCGGAGCAGCGTCTCGCGCGCCGGGGCGCCGAGAATGTCGGGATTGTCGAGCTGGCGATGCCAGGCCGCGAGGTCTTCGACCGTCGTAAACAAGCTGGTCGCCCCGACGGTCGAGTAGTTAGGCACCATCTCGTGCCATTCGGCGTCGCGGAAGACGTACCCGCGGGTGCGCCGGGGCACGACCATCGAGTTGTCGTCATGAAAGTGCGTCGACGTCATTCCGAGCGGGCCGAAGATCTTCTGCTGGGCATACTCGCGGAGGCTCTGCCCCGTCACCCGCTTGATGATGACGCCGAGCAGCGTGAAGCCGGTGTTGCTGTAGAGCCAGTCCGTGCCTGGGACGAAGTTGAGGTGCTTCTGACGGGACACGACGTCGAGCACATCTCCCTCGGTGATCAGGTCGTCGCCGAGGCGCCAACCGGACTCCATGAGGAGAGTCCATTGGTCCCGAAGGCCGCTCGTGTGATTCAGCAGATGACGGATCGTGATCGTGGATCCGTAGCTCGGCAGCTCGGGCAGGTACTTCCGAATATCGTCGTCCAGCGAGATCCGGCCCGATTCGGCGAGCAGGATCGTGCTCATCGCGGCGAATTCCTTCGAGACCGACGCCACGTGGAACACCGAGTTGGGCGCGATCGGTGTCCCGTTCGCGAGGTCGGCCATGCCGTACCCGCGCGCCTCGATCAGCCGGCCGTCCTGGACCACCCCGACCGCGCAGCCGGCCCGATCGGTCCCCTGTTCGGCGGCGAAGACGGAATCGAGCTTGGCCCGCTGGTTTTGCGCAGCCAATTGTCCCAGCCCGAGAAGGCTCAGGAACACCACGGATCGAGCGGTCATTGCGGTTGGGCCTGTTTGGGTTTGGGAGAAATGTATGGGTGCTTAGGGGTCGGGGGTTAGGGCTAGGGGGTCGGAAATCGGAAGTCGGGATCGGGGCGAATCTGCCAAGGCCTCGGTACTGGGCCTACGCCCGACCCCCTCAGCTCTCATCCCTCCCTCCTAAAGCTCCTGCCTGCCCCAACCGATACTCAGCCTTAACGCCCACAGAGGGCTCTTTAGTAAAGGTGGCCCCCCGTGGTCGGACCCGTTGGCCGATCCAGTCCGGTTGAGCTTATTCGTGCGAGCAGCGATCAGGTTCGCCGCGCGGCGGCGGTGATTGCGCAAATCTCGGAGGATATCGGCCCCTCGAGCGGCTCCGAGGCGGGTCAAGTCGCGCCGGCTTCCGGGAGCTCGAGCGAGGACTTGGCGAGCAGCATGGTCACGATAATGATTGCTCAGCGACTGGTTGCCGCCGCCGTCCGGGTCGAGCGAACGATCATCGCGATGGATGAGGAAGTCGTCAACATGGTGGCCCATTCCGGTGGCCAGGAAACCGGCTAGACCGAAGTCGTCCTCAAGTCCCCCCGTCATCGCCCCACCCGGTCCCTTCCGAGCACCTTCGGGAGGGCTTATCCTATGTAACTCTTTGGGTCTACAGTTTTCCGGGGTGGGGGACCACGTGGCTGACGAACCTGAATATCTGCAACGGCTTCGGCGGGCTCAGGAGGAGCGGGGCAAGAAGGAAGGGACGGGGCAGGGTGGTGCCAAAGCGACCGGCCCCCAGTCCCTGCAGGAGCAGGAGACCGTCCGGTGGGCCAAACAGCTCGCGGCCGGCGCCGAGCTCCGGTCGATTCGCAACCTGGCCGGCGCGCGCTTCGCCGTCCTGGTCCGGCTCCAGAGTGCCAGCGGAGTCAAGTTTCTGTCGGTCGACGGCCTTCCGAGCCGCGCCGCGCTGATCGAACGGGTGAAGCCGGGAGCCACGGTTGGAGAGGAGTTGGTCGGCGCTTACGAGGTCCGAGGCGGACGCCCGGTGACGGTCTCGTTCGACCTGACCGGGCAGGTGTTGCTCAAGATGGGCCCGCCCCGTCCCGGCGCGAACCCGGTTGATCCCGAGCGGATGATCCGGAAGGCCGCGGCCATCGCGGCGGAACAGGCGAAGCTCAAGCCGAAAGGCGGCGGGCCCGGCGGCAAGAACCGCGGCCGGTAACGTTAGGTGGCGGGGCTCGAACGTTCGGGCCCCGTTTCTACGTTGGTGGTTCCTTCGGCCTCAACCTTCATCGTCAGCGTTGCGGCTCCGTTCACTTGGTCGACGCGCAGCAGCAATCGAATCCGGTCCGCTCGACAAGGACCGCCGTTTCTGTCCACCCGCGACAATCTGTCCGCCATCGATCCCCTCCGAATCCAAGCCCGAGTGACGCAGGATCGGATGCGATGTTAAACGCCCCATGTCACGACGCGGGCAATCGTTGTCTCTATGGTGTCGCATGATCGTCGTCCTGGGCGCGGGGGCCGCCGGGTTGATGGCCGCGATTCACGCGGTGAGTGAAGATTCGCCGGTGGTCGTGCTCGAGCGGACGGCCGACGGCGGACGAAAGATCCTGATCAGCGGCGGCGGACGCTGCAACGTGCTGCCCTCCACGCTCGACGAGCGCCGTTTTGTCACCGCTTCGTCACCGCGGACTCTCGCCAACCTGCTCCGCGCGTGGCCGCTCTCCGAGCAGCGCCACTTCTTCGAGACTACGCTCCGCGTGCCGCTTACGCTCGAGCCCGAAACTGGAAAGCTCTTTCCGGTCTCGAACCGCGCTCGTGATGTCCGCGACCGGCTGGTTGCCGAGGCTCGGCGTCGAGGAGCACAATTCAGGTTCGGGGTCTCTGCCCGGGCGCTCGAGCCGGCGCCCGACGGTCGGTGGCGAGTCACCCTCGATTCCGGCGAGGTGCTGGTGGTGACGGCGGTGATCTTCGCGACCGGCGGCCTGAGCGTCCCGGCAACGGGCAGCGACGGCACCGGCCTCGAAATCGCGCGAAGCCTCGGACACGGGATCCACGCCACCTATCCCGCTCTCACGCCGCTGGTCGCCGATCCGGCGCCTCACACTTCGCTGGCCGGGGTTTCGCTGCCCGTAATCCTTCGCGGATCCGACGGCGGCCGCGCGGTCACGGCGGAGGGCGGGTTCCTCTTCACCCACCGCGGATACAGCGGCCCGGTGGTGCTCGATCTCTCCCATCTCGCGGTGCGGTCGCGGCTGGCCGGGGGGCCTAACGCGGCGCTCCGGGTTCAGTGGACCGGCCGCGACGCAGTCGCGTGGGACGAACGGCTCCGGTCGCCGTCCCGGGAATCCGTGTTCGGCGCGCTCCGCGAATCGATCCCGGCCCGGCTCGCCGAGTGGCTGCTCAGCGACGCCGGGATCGACCGCGGCCGGGAGCTGGCGCAGCTCAGGCGTGAGGAGCGAGTGGCGCTCGTGAGCCGGCTCGCCGCCTACGAGCTCCCGTGGACGAGCGACGAAGGCTACAAGAAAGCCGAGGTGACCGGGGGCGGCGTCGCGCTCTCGGAGGTAGAGCCCGCAACGCTCGAGAGCAAACGCCACCCCGGCCTCTTTTTCTCGGGCGAGATCCTGGACGCGTTCGGGCCGATCGGGGGCTATAACTTCGCGTGGGCGTGGGCCACGGGGAGGACGGCGGGGCTCGGAGCAAACCGGGCGGCAAGGCGGCAGGGCGGCAAGGCGGCAGGTAGCTCCGGTGCTTGCTGAAGATCGCCAATCTTGGGGGAGCCCGACCTTAGCTCCTCTCAACGATGCCAAGACTGCGATCCTAACGTCCCAACGGAGCAACCTGCCGCCCTGCCGCCCTGCCGCCTATTTCAACATCCCCGCCGCTCGATCGACTTCCGCTCCGAATGCCGAGAGCCGGTCTGCTACCTTGGTCACATTCTCTTCGGCCTCTTTCCAGTATCCCTGCTCGATCGCCTCGCGGACACCCGGAATCGTCTTCACACCGTAGCCGGTGTAGAAGCCCGGAGCGTAGATCTGGTGTTTGTACCACGTGCGGCGGGGCAGGCCGTCCGGGCTCGTGAGGAGGTGTTCGGCCTTGAGCAGGATTTGGTTGAGGTCCGCCCGGTTACCGGCGGAAAGGTCTGCCTTGGCCAGCGCGGCCTCGTACCGCTCGGCGCTCTCGCGGAGGGCGGCCACCGCGTTCTCGAGCGGGGCAAAGTTGAGAGAGGGAGGGACTGCCTGCCGCGCGGGGGCGGCGAGGGGACGAGTCGGGTCGTTCGTCGCCCGGAAGACGCCCTCGTCGATCTCGCGGTTGCGCTCGGTGATCTCGTCGCGACGAGTCGTCCACAGCTCTTTCAACTGGTCGAGATACTGCCCGATCGTCTCGGCGAACGCGACGAAGTGGTAGGGCAGGACATCGGCCTGGGCGAGCCGCATCACCATGGTGGCCGAGGTCTGGGCGAGCGCCTTGCCGTAGACGTAGCTCGAGTCGTTGAAGCGGGTGAAGTGCTCGAAGTTGTCGTAGATCGAATGGTAGATCCCGTTGCCGTCCTCGCCGCCGAAGCCGATGTTGAGGGACGCGATGCCGGCATACTGGAGGAACGGCGTGAAGTCGGAGCCCGAGCCTAACGCCGAGATGCGAAGGTCGGGCCGGTTCCGGATCTCGGAGCGCTCCCGAGCCGATCGGGCGGACGAGAGGTTGGCCAGCCGCCGTCGCTTCCAAACGGACATGCCGCTCTCGGGGTCGTCGATGTCCCGGACTACGTCGTTGACGAACCGCTCCAGCGTGTGGGAGCCTCCCGCCTCGAAGAATCCGCGAGCGTTCACGTCGCTATTGATGTACGCGACGACGTGATCTTGAAGCTCGCGCGCATGGGTCTCGACCCACTCGGTGCTGCCGAGGAGACCCTGCTCCTCGCCGTCCCACGCCGCGTAGATGATGGTCCGCCGTGGTTTCCAGCCCTGCTTGAGCAGGGTCGCAAGGCCGCGAAGCTCCTCCATCTCGGCGATGAGCCCCGAGAGCGGATCCTGCGCGCCGTTGACCCAGCCGTCGCGATGGTTGCCGCGAACCACCCACTGATCCGCCGCATCGGTTCCCGGGATCCGCACGATCACGTCGTTTGCCGGCACGGTGTTCCAGTTGAAGGCAAGCTTGAGGTGGACCCGCGCCGGTCCGGGCCCGACCTTGTACGTGAGCGGTAAGCCGCCGCGCCATTGGGCCGGTGCGATCGGTCCGCCGAGTGCGGCAAGCAGCGGCTGCGCATCGCCGTAGGAAATCGGCAGCACCGGGATCTTGGTGATCGTCTGGATCTCCGCGAGAGGGAGCCGCTTGGCGGCCTTCGTCGCGCCGACGCCCGGTGTCGCGGGGTCGCCGCTGTAGAGCGGCATGTCGGCCACGCTGCCGCGTTGGACGCCGTCAGCCGGCCGATAGGGTCCCTTCGGATACACATCGCCGGGGCCGAAGCCATCGTCCGCCGGATCGGAGTAGATGAGACAACCGATGGCGCCGTGCTCCGCGGCGACTTTGGGCTTGATGCCGCGCCACGAGCCGCCATACTTGGCGATCACGATCGCTCCTTTGACGGAGATCCCGAGCCGATCGAGCTGCTCGTAATCGGCCGGCACGCCGTAGTTGACGAACACCAGCGGCCCGGTGACGTCGCCGTCGGTCGAGTAGGCGTGGTAGGTCGGGAGCTGCTCCGACTGCTGCGTGCTCGATTGGTCGCCCGGGACCGGCGGCTCGCGCAGCTTGGCCACGTAGCGATTCGGCGCAATCAGCTCGAGCACCCGTTCTTTCGGCGTGGGGAACAGCACGTCGAACGTCTCGATCTTCGCGTCGAGGCCCCAGCTCGTGAACAGCCGGACCAGCCAATCGACATTGTCGCGGCCGTACGCGGAGCCGAGATGCTGGGGTCGAGCGGAGAGTCGCTTGAGGTAGGAGCGCATGCTGTCGGTGGATGGAATGTTCCGGAGCTTCGCTTCCCACTCCCGTTCGGCTCGGGATCCGGCTGCGGAAAACCCCCGAAGCGGGCCCGGTTCCTGGTACCGGGGGATCGCTGTGAAGACCACAAGACCGCACAGCGCCTTGACATAGCGGAATCGCGACATAGCTCCTCGGGAAATGGGACTACCGGCCCTTGCCGGTGCTAGGGTTTGGGTGCAAATTTGCAACACTACTCCATCGGTCGCCATTGGCCCATTCCCAGGCGGGTCCGCTCCGACGACCTAACGCGGGGGTTTCTTGACCAGCACAGGCATCACCTTTCCGGCCCGCGATGCGGAGGGTTTCGCACGCGAGGTCAAACGTGAAGTCGATCAATACTTCGCGTCCCACGAAAAATCCTCGAAGGCAACGCCCGGAATGGTGGTCAAGACCATTCTCCTGGTCGCGCTGACGTTCGGCAGCTACGCAACCTTATTGCTCCTCAATCCTACCTTCTGGCCCATGATTGGCCTGATGGTGCTCACGGGAATCGGGTTCGCCGGGATCGGATTCGCGGTCACCCACGACGCGCTCCACGGCGCCTATTCCAGCAGCCCCAAGGTCAACGGGGCGATCGGCTGGCTGTTCGACTTGTTAGGCGCGAACGGCTACATGTGGAAGATCACCCACAACGTCATCCACCACACCTACACCAACATCGAAGGCGTCGACGAGGATCTCACGG
>JBDTOH010000264.1:0-7891 GCA_039933355.1 Gemmatimonadota bacterium
ACGGCGGGAGCGCGGCACTACTTCAACGGCATTCGCGACGGTGCCACCGCGACGGTCCACGGCGTCACCGATCTCATGACGGGAAAGCCGCTCGAGTGGCGCGTCGTCACCGGCGACGAAGCCCGCGCCATGGGCATGAGCAACGCGGCCCAGGACCACCGGTATATCGCCGTTGCGCTGGCCCGCCCCGTGCCTAACGGAGGTCAGGCGCGGATCCGGATCGACAAGACCTATCGAGACACTCTGAGCGTCCGGCCCGACACCGACCGGCTCGTCTTCGACCGCCCGCTCGGCATCGATCGGAATGCGGTCGTATTGCCGCCGGGGTATGAGCTGGTGAGCGTGAGCTTTCCGTCGCAGGTCGCGACCGAGCCCGACGGCAGGATAAAGGTGAGCTTCATGAACCGCGGGCCGTCGCCGGTGCCGTACCGGGTCGAAGCCCGGCGCCTCCCCCGGCCCATTCCCGCCGGCGCGATGCCCGCCAAGCCGGCCGCGCCGCTCACGGCCACCACGAAGCTCGAGGGCGACTTCTCCGAACGTGCCTTCGAGGACCGCGACATCACCTATTTCCTGCTCGACCCGGCGGGGCACTCGTTTCGGCTCTTCCACGACTACACCGAGACCAAGGCCGGCGTGGACCACTACCTGAACGTGGTCCGGCCCGGCAGCAAGGCCAGCGATCCCGGCGCCTACCTCCTCGACACCGGCGAGCGCCTAACAGTGGAGACCCTCGCCGGAGCGGAGATCACCCGGCGGGGGATTCAGGCGTCCGAGCCGATCACCCCCGAGATGGACGTTGTCTTGATTCGTTTCCCCGCGGTCCCCGAGGGCGGAAGCACCCGGCTCCGGATCGAGGAGACGTACACCGATCCGGGGCGCTACAATCTCGTCGGAGACGAATTGGTGTGGGATCGGGCGTTCGGCCGGCCCCGCAACACGGTCATCCTGCCTGCCGGCTGGTACCTGACGGCGAGCGCGATGCCGACCGTGGTGACGACGACCGAGGACGGCCGCGTCCGGCTCCGCTTCATCAACGATCGACCGGGAGAGATTGCCGTCTCGATCCGGGCGCGGCGGCGTTAGGTCTGGAGGCTTCCCGGGCCGTTGCATCCGCGGGACACGGGCTGCCTCGGTCGGCGTAGCTCGAGCGGTGGCCCAGATCAGGTCCGGGCCATGGACAATCCCGATCGAGACGCCGGGCTGGTGCTGATACCGCATCTCGGCCTCGACGCGCCGGACCGAATCGGCTGGGACGGCCTCGAGTCGACTCTACAGCCAGCCGAGCAACGGGCCGAGCACGGCGATCAGCCCGGTCATCACTACGACCCAGACGACGCTGATCACGAGGCCGGGCTTGGCCATCTCGAGCATTCCGTAGTAGCCCTTGGAGTAGGTCACCAGCGTCACGGCATCCAGGGGCAGCAAGAAGGCGCACGACGCCGTGAACACGACCGGGAGCGCATAGAGCGCGGGGTTGGCGCCCGACTGCTGGGCGAGGAGCACGATCGGCGGAACCAGCACCGCCACGATCACCGGCCCGATCGGAAGCAGCAGCCGCACCAGAATCGTGAAAGCGCTCACGACGGCAACCACGAGAACCGGGCCGGCGCCGCTCAGTCCGCCGAGCGCGGCGCTGACGAGCCATTGCGCCAGCCCGGTCTTGGCCGACGCCGCGCCCAACGACGTCACTCCGGCGATGACCAGCAGCACATCCCACCCGGTTCCCCGCTCGACTTCCTTCCATCCGAACAGGCCCATGCCCGGCAGGAACAGTGCAGCCGCGCCGAGCACTGCGACGAGCGTCGTGTCCAACTGCTTGACCCAGGTGCTCGCGATCCACAGCGCGAGCATGAGCGCGAGCACGACTAACACCCGCTTCTCTGCCCGGCGCATCGGCCCTAACGCAGCCCGCTCGGCCGGGACCGACGCCACCGCCCCGATCGCCGCCATTTCCGGCGGATAGAAGCGCAAGAGCGCCCACCAGGCCACGGGGAGCAGCAGGATCACCATCGGCATGCCGATCGCCATCCAGGCGAGGAACGGGACTCTCACCTTTCCGTATTGCTCGAGGAAGCCGATCCCGAGAACGTTGATCGCGCTCCCGGCGGGAGTCCCCAGTCCGCCGATGAAGGCCGCGATCGGAATCCCCATCATCACCGCCTTGGCAAACCGGGATTCGCCCGGACGAAGCCCCATCTTGTCGAAGAGGCCTAACGCGATCGCCATGAATAGCGCGGTGCACGGGACGTCCGAGACGATGGTCGAGATCGCCGCGGCCCCGGCCATGAACGCGCCGAGCACCCGGCGGCTGTCGGTTCCGGCGAGCGAGAGGAGCCAAAGCGCGAACCGCCGGTCGAGCCCCGCGCTGATCAGCGCCTGGGCGATGCAGAACATTGCGATGACGAAGAAGAAGACCGGGCTGATCGAGCCGGCGATCGCGGTTTGAATGGATGCGACTCCGAAGAGCGGCTGAAGCGCCACGGCGAGCAACGAGGTGATCGCGACCGGCACCGCCTCCGTGAGATAGAGCACCAGCGTCACCACGAAGACGGCGGCCGTCCGCTGCGCCGCGGGAGGGAGAGCAGCCGGGGCCGGCAACAGCAGGACCACCGCCGAGCCGATGACCGCCGCGGCAATGCCGAGCAGCTCTTTGCGGCTCACCCGAGCGCTGATCGGCATGACAGGGTTCCCCCCGAAGCGTTAGCCCCGCATCCTCTGAACCAGCGTCGCAAGGGACCACGTCGTCCGAATCCACCGGTCGTTCTCGCTCTGAACCGCCACGGTCGCCGAGCCCCTACTGCGGGAGACCAGCTTGCCCTCGACTCCGCCGCCATCGAGCACGAACCGGTCACCGACGGCGAGCTGACCGAGCGGGGTCGGCGCATCCAGTGTGACTTGGAGCGCCAAGGCGAGCTGGGCGGGCGGCGCTCGATCGGGCGTGAGCCGGTAGCTGTCGGACATTGCTCCTCGGTAAGACGGTAATACGGTAAGACGGCGATGATGGTTGGAGATGGGTCAAGAATAATCGAGACGTGGACTGGAAGCGCGCGAGGCTCTCCGCTTCAATGCTGATAGGACGTGAGCGTACCGGCTCTTGTGCGGGTCCAGCTTCCGGAAACGATCCTCGAGCTGGTGGAGGCGAACATCGGCGTGACCGTGCTCGCCCGCTGGGCCGTCGCGCCGCAGGCCGCGCGGAGACGTATCGCGATGGTGAGCCTGGGCCGATCGGGTGGTCACCGCCGCTGGCATGCGGTTGACCTCCGGCAATCGGCGGCGGCGGCGGCTCACGTCAAGGCGTTTGCTTCGCTCCTCACCCACGGCCCACCTACGCTGGACCATGCCCGCGCGGCGCACATGCCTCCTCTCGCGAGACCCGTGCGGGCAGCGTCGGAGAGGTGACTCGCCGCTCACTACCCGGTCGCGCTAACCGGACGTCAGCGGACTGTAAGCACTGGGTGATCGACATTCCCCGTGTTTCGAACCCCTGCCGGCTCGAACAACATGATCTCGGTTTCCTCCTCCGCCACCGGGCGATGCTCGACGCCCTTCGGCACGACCAGCAGCTCGCCCGGGCCGAGCGTGATGCTTCGATCGCGGAACTCGAGCCGGAGCCGACCCTTGACGACCAGGAACATCTCATCGGCGTCGTCGTGGTGATGCCAGATGAACTCGCCAAGCGTCTTGGCAAGTTTCACTTCCTGCCCGTTCAACGTGGCGACGACCTTGGGGTGGAAGTGCTCCCGGATCGCGGTAAGCTCCGCTGCTACATTGACCTTTTCCACTGCGTAACCTCCTCCGTTGTGAGCCTAACCATTTGAACGGGATGTCTCTCACGCGCATCGTATCAATTGGGGTATGTCATCCCGGGCAACGCGACGGATCCACTCCACCTTGGCTCGGACTCTGCGACCTCTACTCCTACCCTCGCTCGGAATGACAGCTGCGCCGCAGCCAACACCTCAACGATAGAGGGACAGCGGCTGAGCGTCCATCTCGCCGGCGCATGTCGTGCATCCATCCGTAGATGATCCGCATACGCGAGCCTGGCATCGCGACCCCATACTCGTGACCACCGCCTGCAAGAGGTTGCGATGAAGCTCGTAGGTATCGTCTGAGGCATCGCCTCGGGTCCACGATCGGATACTACCGATTGTGCGTCGACGGCTATCGCCGGCGAATCTCGGATTGCAGCCATCCGCAGGTCATCATAACAGCGTCAACCCGCTGCGGAACCTGGCCCTCGTACCGCCAACGGAGGCCATGGCGTAGCGCGATCCCAGCGCGCCTCACTGGCCCTGGCCGTCGCCCGCGGGTAGAGTTGTTATCGGGAGCGTCCAGCACGGCGCCGTCCCCGATCCGGCTCACACTCGTCCCGGCAGCCCATGCGCCCACGTCGACTTCACGCGGCTGCCCCGGCCGCTCTCGCGCTCGCATTCCTCCTGGTACCGTCTCGCACTCAATCGCCCGATCGGCCCGGCGCATTGCCGTACGATCTCGCCTTCGCCGCCCGAGAGTTCCTCTGGAGCACTGCGGTCGCGGTGAGCGCCGATGGGAACCGCGTGGCGTACGAGGTTCGGCAACCACCCGCCGATCAGAACTTGAGCGCGCGGTTCCTGCCGAGCGGTACGCCGACGAGCGTGGTCGGGAGCAAGGTGTACATCACGGACCGGGCAACCGGCCGGACGACTGAGGTGTCCCCGGGCGGGAGCTGCTGGCGCGCGGCCTGGTCACCTAACGGTCAGGCGCTGGCCTTCTACTCCGACGCCGGCGGCCCGCCCCAGCTCTGGGTCTACGACCTAACCGGCGGCCGGTCCAGGAAGCTGAGCGCCGAGCCGATCAAGGCAAAGCTCTGGGCCGGTGACGAGCCGCGCTGGAGTCCCACCGGCGACGTGGTGTATGTGCCGGTCGCGCCGCCGGGAGAGTACCGGGCGAGCCTCCCGGCGGCGGCCCGGCACGACCCCAATGCTGCCGGCGTCACCGTCCTCAAGAGCGGGCGGGAGCTCGACTCCACGCCTAACGGTGGCGCGGTCACCCCGCTCGCGTCGCACATGTTGCGGGAGAACCTCGCGACGTTGGCGGCCGTCGACGTGCGCTCCGGCGGCCTCCGCGTCGTCGTCCCGGCCGAGACCAATCCGAAGCCGAGCGTGCTCCGGGTCTCGCCTTCGGGACGCTGGCTCAGCTACCTCTCGGTGTTCAAGGAGCACGGCGTCACCAACCAGGTGACCACGTTCGACCTTGCGGTGGTTCCCGCCGCCGGAGGCCCGGTGCGAATCGTGGCCGAGGACCTGCCGACGCTCGACGACTACCACCGGCTCAACTACAGCTGGCATCCGACCGGTGATCGGCTGGTCTACTTCAAGAACAAACGGCTTTGGCTGGTGGATGTTGGACCGGAGGGGCCCGCCCCGTCGCGGCCAATCGGTACGGAGCTGGGAGACCTCGCGCCGACGATCTACTGGTTCACCCGCGACGGGCGATCGGTCGTGGTCGGAACCAAGCCGCAGGACGACAAAGGATACGGCGAAGCCCGTCCTCGAGGCATCGCGGTGATTCCCCTCGACGGCAGCACCCCGGCGCAGTTCGCGCTCGACGATGCGGCCTGGCTTTACCGGGGGATCCTCAAGGCGGACGAGCGCACGATCTGGCAGCCGGACGGATCCTCCGTCACGCTCCTCCTCGAGGAGCGGGCCACGGGCAAGAAGGGCGTCGTCCGCTTCGAGCCGCGCACCGGTACGAGCACGGTGCTCTGGAAAGGCGTGGCCCGCCTTGGCAACCTGACCGGCGGAGGCGGCCACGACGCGCTCTTCGGCACCTTCGAGGACCTCGGGACGCCGCCTAACATCTACCGATTCCCCGCCGACTTCTCCGCCCGGGAACGGATCTCGCACCTCGACCCCCGGCTCGACCAGGTGGCCGCCGGAACCGCCGAGATCTTTGAGACTACCGTCCCGATGTACGACGGCAGGCTCGGCAAGGTCCGCACGGCCGTGCTCCTACCAGCCGGCGTCAAACGGGGTGATCGCCCGCCCGGCGTCGTGCTGATGTACCCCGGGAGCGACGTCTCCCGCACCGCCGAGCAATTCGGCGGCGGCACCACGCTCTCGATCCCGACCCTCCTCCTCACCAGCCGGGGCTACGCCGTGATTCTCGCGGACCTGACGTTAGGCCCCAATCGGGAAGCCGGCAATCCGATGCAGGAGATGGTGGACGTTCTCCTGCCCCAGGTCTACCACGCCGCGGAGCTCGGCTACGTCGATGGGGAACACCTGGGCCTGGGCGGGCAGTCGTTCGGCGGGTTTGGCACCGCAGCGGTGATCAGCCGGACCAACCTCTTCCGAGCGGCGGTCGCCGTCTCCGGGATCTACGACCTGCCCGGCACCTACGGCCACATGGACAATGAGGGCGGCTCCTTCTGGATCGGCTGGTCCGAGGGCGGTCAGGCGCGAATGGGCACCCATCCCTGGGCAAACCTGAAGCGCTACGTGGACAACTCACCGTACTACCAAGCGGACAAGATCTTCACGCCGCTGCTGATCGTGCACGGCGACGCGGACATGGCCTACGACGATGGGCAGAAGCTCTTCACCGCGCTCCGCCGCCTGGAGCGACCGGCCCTGCTGGCGTCGTACGCGGGTCAGGGGCACGTCATCTACGAGTGGCGCCGGCCGAGCGCGATCGACGCGGCCCAGCGAATCGTCGAATTCTATCGGAAGCATCCCGGCGACCCCGCGGCCGAGCGGCGCGCCGGCGGATCATGATGCGTCGCGCGGTCAGGGGAGCAGCGCTCCCCTGAAGTTGCGGCTCATCCGGAGCGCCTTGCCCCCGGTGAGCACCACCTCGAAATCTCCGTGCCACTCGGGCTTGATCTCCTTGACCCGGTCCACGTTCACAATTGTGGACCGGTGGATCCGGACGAAGCGAGCGGGATCGAGCGACCGCTCGAGTGCGGACAGCGTCCCCCGCATCAGGTAGCAGGTGGCCCGCGAATGGAACCGGACGTAGTTCGCCGCGGCCTCGATCCAGTCGACCTCATCGGCCCGGAGCAGGACGTAACGGTCGCCCTCCTTGACCGCCCATCGAATCGCCGGCGCCGGGCTCGCCCCGCTCTCCCCTCGCTCCCGCGCGTCGAGTAGCGCCGCGACTTTGCTCCGGCCGCGCTCGGCTTGCTCGTCGCGGGAGAGCTCGTGGCGGACCCGGTCGAGCGCCCGCGTTAGGCGCTGGCCGGACACCGGCTTGAGCAAGTAGTCCAGCGCGTGGACCTCGAAGGCGCGCAGAGCGTACCGGTCGAAAGCGGTCACGAACACGACCGACGGCAGATGGGTCCGTCCGGCCCGGGCCACGACCTCGAAGCCGTCGATGCCGGGCATTTGGATATCGAGGAAGACCAGATCGGGAAGGAACCGTCCGATCGCCTCGACTGCGGCAATCCCGTCGGCGGCTTCCCCGACGATCTCGATGTCGCGCTCGTCCTGCAAACGAACCCGGAGTCCATCCCGCGCGGGTGGTTCGTCGTCGACGAGCAGCGTTCGGATCACGCGGCCGCCTCCGCGAGGCGGAACGGGAGGCGAACTCGGACGACTGCGCCGCTCCCCGGCCGGTTCGAGCAGTCGAGTGAGGCCCGCTCGCCATACAGCCCCGCGAGACGCGCACGGCAGTTGGCGAGGCCGATCCCCGAGCCGTTCCCGGCCGCCTTCGCGCCGAAGCCGGGGCCGGTATCGGTGATCTCCAGCACGATCACGTCGCCGTCGCGGCGGATCTCGAGGTCGACCCGGGCGGGCCCCGGTTTGACCGCGGCGCCGTGCCGGATCGCGTTCTCGACCAGCGGCTGGATCAGCATCGAGGGAACGAGAGCGCCTAACAGACCGCCATCGACTGCCTGGCCGAGCGAGAG
>JBDTOH010000265.1:0-7834 GCA_039933355.1 Gemmatimonadota bacterium
AGCACCGGTCTCCAAAACCGGGGGTTGGGGGTTCGATTCCCTCCGGGCCTGTGTTTGGAGTGGCGAGTGTGGAGCCGCGGGGAGGTTGGTCCCTTCGCGCCGGGCCACGAAGGACAGAATGCCGCTATCGTCTAGAGGCCTAGGACACAGCCCTCTCAAGGCTGGAACACGGGTTCGAATCCCGTTAGCGGTATGCCGCCCCTGGCGAGGCCCCATCGTCTAACGGTTAGGACACCACTCTTTCAAGGTGGTAACACGGGTTCGATTCCCGTTGGGGCTATGTTCCACCGGGATAGCACGGAAATGCGCGCCGCTAGCTCAACTGGCAGAGCAAGTGACTCTTAATCACTAGGTTGTAGGTTCGATTCCTACGCGGCGCATTGATCCACCCCGCAGTAAAAGCATTCGCCCGCCTTTGGTTCGGTCGGAGCCGCACGCCCCATTGCTGGTTCGGCTGCGATGAGCTGAGCGCGATCTACGACGCCTGTCGCGGGCTCCACTCGGCGAACGAGCCCAGTCTGTTCTGGAACCGCCAGCGTCACTCGTTTTGGGTGACTTCCACGCGCGCCGCGGTGGCCAGCGGGTTGGATTGGGCACCTGACGCCAGCTCGATGTCCGCTCGGTTCTCCGGCACCCGCCGGAGTCGATCGACCATTGCCTCTCCGCACCTAACGTCCGCACCGCGCCCGACTGACCGGTCGGCTTCCGCCTAGTCGGCTGGCGGCCGGCGCCGCCATGCAGCGCGGGTTGTGTCGCGCGTCCGCCGGTCCACCGTTGTTGCGGACCCGCTCTGACACCCCTTTCCCACCCGCGCCCTCGCCCCGCAACTAGTTGCCCTGGCTAGGGATGGAAAAGCCTGGACCGGGGAACGTGTTTTGCTTCACACCTCCAGAGACACCGGACAGCAACGCACGGGACCGACGCCTTCCTAACGCCGGCAGCGCGGCAGGACGGATACGCCCCCCGGATCCACTCGGCGTCGTCTCCGCGAGGTGCGGCTACGGTACCAGCATCGAGCGCGGGTTCCAGCACGTCGGCTATGGAGTCGTCATGGTTCGTCAACCGGGCGCACAGGCGATCATCTTCCTCACCCACGTCGCCTCGGCGCGGATCGTTAGGCATTTCGAGCGGCTTCGGGAAGAGGTCCACCCGCTCCTGCCGGCGTTTCTCTGCGTCCACGGCGCCGCCTCGGCCGCGCCGTGCTACCGGGACGCGGATCTCACGGTGTCGCTCGAGAACGGTCGCGCGCTGCTGCCGGGCCGATATGATGAGATGAACCGCTGCGGTCTCAAGATCAACAAAGGCTTCGGCGACCTCGCCTACTTCCCGGCAATGCTCTCTCCGAACCTCGCGAGATACGACTACTTCTGGCTGGTCGAGTACGACGTCGACTTTGCCGGGGACTGGCTCCAGTTCTTCGGACTCGCGATGACGAGCACCGCCGACTTGATCGGCACCGCCCTTCAGCATCGTCCCGCGCACCTCGACTGGCAGCACTGGGCCCGGTTCGAGCCGCCGAGCGACGTGACGGAACGGAGTCAGGTGCGCGGGTTCTTTCCGCTCGCGCGGTTTTCGCGCCGGTTGATCGAGTCCTACGTCGAGACCATGGCGAGCGGTGAATGGCGCGGCCATCACGAAGCCGCGATCCCCACGATTGCGCTGGACCAGGGCCTTACCATCGCCGATCTCGGGTTCGGTCCCTACTGTCCCGACACTTGGCGGCGCTCGCACTATCGCGGCGTCTACCACCCGCGCGAAGCGGCCGCTGCGCCCACCTTTGTCTATCGACCCCCGGTCAGTCAGAGCTATTTCCACGAAGCGAGCGCGGCGTTCCCTCAGCACGGCTTGCTCTATCATCCCGTCAAGGTTTCTTCGGCTGAGCCGGTTCACTGAGCGCAGCACGTCGACCGTCCGATTCAAAGCCCCTCCGCCGACCACGCCGCCAAGCCCGCATCGATTGTGACGTTGGTTCCATCGCGATCGCCGTTAGACCGGTAGGCTGTACCAGGGATTGTCGGCGCATCCTGGACGGGGGTCACTATGACTTGGCTCGATCGGCTACGCGGTTCCTCCATCATCGTTGCGGCGAGTCTCGTCGCCGCTTCACCGGCCCTCTCCGCCCAAGATCATCCGGCAGGCCATCGGCATGTTCCCGGCATGATGCACGGCCGCAATGACTCTTCCCGTGCAGCTCTCTCGAAACGGGGCGCCGAGGCGATGCGGGTCGACCAGGATCGATCGACGCACCACTTCGACGCCTTACCGGACGGTGGACGCATCGCGCTCGAGAGCGACACCGACGACTCGGCCGCCGTCAGCGGGATCAGGGCCCATTTCGCGGAGATCGAAACGGCGTTTCGGCGCGGGGACTTCGCGATTCCGATGTTCGTCCACGCGGGTGAGGTGCCCGGGACAAAAATCCTAACGGCTCGGAGAGACCGGATCGTCTACCGGCGCGCCGACCTGCCCCGCGGCGCCGAGCTTCGCCTGAGGACGACGGATCGGGCGGCCCTTCGGGCGATCCACCAGTTCATGGCATTTCAGCGACGCGAGCACCGCGCCGGTGGGGTTCATTAGGGCAGGTCGGACGCGAGGCGCTCGAGACGGGCAATGTCGGTAATTCGGTAGCGGCCCCGACGCTCCGACTGGACCACACCGTCGCGCCGGAGCGCCGCGAGGTTGCGGACGACCAGCTCGCGGACGGTGCCTAACTCCTCCGCCACCTCATGCTGGGAGCGTCCGAGCGTGAACGGCTCGTTGGGCGACTCGGCCTGCCGCTCGAGCAGCAGGACGGCCAGGCGGGCTCGGACCGGCTTGGTGGTGATCCGATCGAGCCGCTCGACCAGCCCGCGCACCCGTCGCGCCAATCGCTCGAGCAAGAGCCACGACCACGCCGGGTCCGCTCGAAGCACCGCAAAGACATCTTCCCTTCCGAGGATGAGACAGGTCGTGCGGGCCGCGGCGACGGCGGTCGCGGGGTAGCCGCCTCCGGCGAACACAGGGACCTCGCCCAGCGTACCACCGCGCCGCTCTTCATGGACGACGTGCTCCCGCCCACCGGCATTCCCGATCACCCGAACCCGCCCCTCGAGCACCACCATCAACCCACGCGCCGCAGAACCGGCGCTGAACAGCGATTCACCGGGCGCAAAGCTCCGGATGATCGCCCTTGCGGTCAGCTCGCGGCGCCCCGCCGCCGTCAGCGTGACGAACAGGGGGAGGGCACTGATCAGGTGTGGATCGATCATCGCGGGCCTTCGAAGGCGATGGTGGACGACATTGGGACAACAGGGACGACGGCCGGGGATGTAAGCCGGTTTCGAACCGTTGCGGGCGCTTCATTTGATGTGCTCTTCCCGCGGAGCAAGGCATTCTACCAGGTCGAACGCCTCGGATTTTTCCCAACTTGTGTCGCGCGCCGCTTCCGCGACACCTTGTCGGAGCCGCCGGATATTGTTGCCCCGGCCTTGTTCGCGTATGGTGTACGGTGGACACCGTGACACCAACCTGAAAAAGAGAGGATGAGATGGCCACCAAGCGACCGCGCAAGTCGGGGGGTTACGGCCGGCGGGCACCGGAATGGGGAACCCGCGATCACGAGATCACGCACGATCAGGCCATTCGGATGCGGAACGAATACGAATCCAGTTACGGCAACACGGCCGGTGCGCTGTCTCCCGGCGCGTACGACCGCAAGATCTTCGACCGGATCTTGAAGCAGAAGGGCTGTCGCGGAATTCGCCTCTATCCCGGAGTCAATCGCGGCAGCTTCGTCATCATCGTCGTCGGAGTCGACGTCAAAGGAGACGACATCCTCGCGGGCATCATTGGGGAAACGCCGTTCCGGCGCCCGCCTTACGGCAGCTCGCCCAACGGGATTCTTCAGGGCTAGCAAGCGGCGCTCCGTGTCGGCTCCTGGATGGTTGTACACGTTGTCACTGGCCTGCTCCTCGCTCGTGATGGTTGCGATGGTGCTGGTCGCGTCTTTGGGCTGGCGCCGGTGGCGGTTGCTCGACAACGGAGGTCGGTGGATCGTGCGAGCGGTGGTCGTGATGACCGTGTTTTCGGCGGTCATGCTGGTGATGGTGATCCGTGGCCCTGACACGACGACGGTGGAGGCTCTGGAGTGGCTCGCGGGCGGACTTCTCCTCCTGGCCGGTTTCGCGGAATGGCAGGCGACGTCCCGTGGCCGCCGCTTGGTGCTTGCGGCGGCCGTTGCCTATGCGGTCTTCTGGTTTGCGCTCGAATTGAGCACGCACCGAACCGGCCCGTTTCATCCAATTCTCGGTCCGGTAAGAGCCATGGTCGTCGTCGGCGCGGCCGGCGTCACGCTGATCTCGCGGGTCAAGACGACGTACGGACGGTGGACCGGTGAGCTCTGGTTTTGGTCGTGCGCGGCCTTCATGCTCATCTTCGGCACCGAGGTTGTCCTCGATCCGCTGCTCGACTCCACCAACGGCGTCCGGCAGGACCTGAGCATCGCCGCCTTCGCCTTTCACCAAGCCGTTACTCTGGTAGCGTA
Organism: Gemmatimonadota bacterium; assembly: GCA_039933355.1. Taxonomy (GTDB): domain Bacteria; phylum Gemmatimonadota; class Gemmatimonadetes; order Gemmatimonadales; family GWC2-71-9; genus SHZU01. The sequence continues at coordinate 4,523 of JBDTOH010000265.1, forward strand.
CCTGATGATCGCGCGGAGCCTCTGGCAGACCAAGGTGCCGGCCGTGCTGGCGTAGCGAGCAAGGGTTTTTCCCAAGTTGTACTTTCGCGCCGCCGCTGGTACTGTCTCCACAATCGGTCACAATATCGGGTGGACGCGCGGGTTTCCTTCGCCGAATGGCGAGGCCGGGCGTTCCCCGTTCACTCTCATCCCTGAGGAGAACCAATGGGCTTATCACAGTCGCGGGATCATCGCGTCACTCTCGAAGCCGCCGGCCAGCTCACCCGGAACTACCGGAATCTCCACGCGAAAGCCACCGGCGCGCTCGTGACCGGCGTCTATTCGCGAGAGGCGTTCGAGTCGATCCTCAAGCAGCCGGGCGTCGAAGGCGTCAGATATTATGGGGCGGCCAACCCGGACGGGACGGCGACGCTCGTCTTCGTCGGCACGGACGCGAAGGGGAACGATCTGCACGACGGTGTGATCATCGACACGCACTGGCCCTGCCCGCCGTTTTGCAGTGCGGCAAATTCGCTCAACGCGTGACCGAGTTGGCCTTCGCCCGGCTGATCAACTCGCTGGCGACGCTGTCACTGGTGGCCGCCGCAATGATCGCCTTGTGGCGGTGGCGCTCCCTCGGACCAGCGTACCGGTTGATCGGCCTGGCGATGGTGGTGCTGGCGCTCACGGACCTCGTGATGTACGTCCTGGCGCGGCACCACATCCCCAATCTCATCGTCAACGAGCTGTCGCTCCCCCTCTCGGCCACTCTCCTGCTGCTCGGGCTCAGGAACTTGTTGACCGACCGGCGCGAACGGGTCCTCCTCGGCGGCTTCCTGGTGTGCTTCTTGATCGGCTGGGTCATCGGAATCGTGCAGGGATCCCCCGGCCGAACGTTCGATCGGGTGGCCGACCCGGTTCACGGGCTGCTCATCATCTCGGCCGCCGCCCTGGTGCTCCTCCGCCGGGTCGCCCGGCAGCGCGGGTCGGTGCTGGGGCAGCCGTGGTTCTGGGTCTGTACCGGTCTGATGCTGAACTACGGGTCCCGAGCCATTCTATTTCCGTTGTCGGAGCTCTACCGGGATTCCCGGCCGGACCTGCTCGTGCTTTTCTTCAGCTTGAGCGCGGCCAAGGACATCCTTGGTAACTTCCTGATCGGGCGTGCCCTATGGTTGCCGGCGGCGAGCCGACCGTCTGGTGGATCTACATTCTTGCCGGTCTCGTAACCGTAATTTTCACTGCTACGGTTATCGGAGTGATCGTGCTCACTCAACGGCGTCAGGTTGAGCAGAGCCGACGCTTCAGCCAGGGGCTCGTCGAAGCGCAGGAGGCCGAGCGGTCCCGGATCGCGCGGGAGCTTCATGACGATATCATTCAGCGGATCGCCCTCCTCGGTGGAGAGCTTTCGGGGCTGGCGCGAACGATTCCCGAGCCGACGGAAGCCGTGACGCAGCGGATCGAAGGGCTCCGGGACGAGCTCCACGACCTCGCCGACGAAGTCCGCCAGATGGCCCGGCGGGCGCATCCGGCGGTTCTCGACCACTTGGGCCTCGTCAAAGCCGTCCGGAACCTGGCCGGCGAAATGGCCACATCCGACGGGCTCGATGTCGGCGTGGACGTGACCAACGAGCCGGCCCTGGCCCGTCTCTCACCCGCGGCGGCGCTGTCGCTCTTCCGGGTGACCCAGGAGGGCCTCCGGAACGTCGTGAGGCACTCGGGGACGCTCGAAGCGAAAGTCCGTCTTGGCGCCCGCGAGTCGGGCGTGTTCGTGGCGATCGAGGACAAGGGGCAGGGCATGGACCCGAACTCGGCCGATGAGCAAGGCCTTGGGCTCCTCGGGCTCAATGAGCGGCTTCGTGCGGTGCAGGGCAGGCTAACCATCGAAAGCGCACCCGGTGAGGGGACCCGGCTCGTGGCTTGGGTGCCGCAGAATGGGAACACGACGTCATGAGAGCTCGAATCCTCCTGGTGGACGATCACCCCTTGGTGACCCAAGGGCTCCGAGCGCTGCTCGAGCCTAACCACGAGGTCATCGGCATGGTGCACGACGGCTCCCGCGCGCTCGACGAGGTTCGCCGGCTCAAGCCGGACGTCGTCCTGCTCGATCTCCTGATGCCGGGCAAGCTCGGACTCGACGTTTGCCGCGAGATCAAAGCCGAGCTGCCGGCGGTGAGGGTGCTGATCGTGAGCATGCAGGCGGAGCGGATCTACGCGGAAGAAGCGTTCCGAGCCGGGGCCAGCGGGTTCCTGCTCAAGCTGTCGTCCGATCGGGATCTGCTCCGCGCGATCGACGAGGTCATGGCCGGCCGGCCGTACCGGAATCCGGCCCTGGAGCAACGGACTCGTCCGCCTCGTGCGGCGGGCGAAGAACCGACGACGAGCGACCGGTTGCATGATCCTCTGGACATGCTGTCACGAAGACAGCGCCAGGTCTTTGTGCTCATGGGGCAGGGCAAAACGACCCGCGAGATCTCCGAAGCGCTCGGAGTCGAGGTCAAAACGGTCGAGTTTCATCGGGCCAAGATGGAAAAGGCGCTCGGCCTCAAGAACGCCCGCGCGCTGATGCGTCTCAGCATGGAGCGAATGAGTCAAGCTGACGCGCCCACATTGGAACAGGTGTCCGCTTCCGCCGGATAGAGTCCCCGTTCGGTCGACGTGCTTTCGAAGCCCGCTGTCGGCGAAAACCTCGGCAGCGGGCTTTTTGCGATCATCGAGCGCCGGGTTTCAGCCCACCCACCTTGTGGTTGTCCGACTCCCGCGAGCAAGGGTTTCTCCCAACTTGTTGCGGTGCCGGCAATCCCGTACTGTGTGGGCGTCGGAAGCCGGAGATAATGATGATGTACGAGCTGCATGTAATCGAAGCTGGACAGTGCCTCGCGTGCCGGGGGAATCATCGGTTCCGCGTCGCGCTCACCCGGCAGTCGATCTCGCTCCCCGATTGGACCGGGAACGATGGGAACGGGATTCTGGTGGGATTCTTCACCGAATGTCCGAGCACGGGTCGCGATGCGTGGACCGTCCTCGAAGTGCCCGACAACGGCGCCGGCCGAGCGTGCGTATTACGAGTCGGACCGATCGACTATGAAGAATGGGAACCGGACTTGAGTGAGACCAATCAATGGGCTCAACGCCAACGAGCGAAGAGTAGTGGAGCGGCGGCGTTGAGCTCATTTCCAGAACTTCCACGTTGCGGGCCGACCCGGAGCGGGCGCCGTGACGATAGTCGGGTGCCGGACACTCTGCGACGTGCGTTAGGGTGCCCTATTTAAAACTCGACTCCCGCCCCCCAGCCCCCCTCTAGAAGTACTCGCGCACGGGATAGCCTGCTCTCCC
>JBDTOH010000266.1:0-7774 GCA_039933355.1 Gemmatimonadota bacterium
TCATGTACTTGGCGGTCGCCTGCCTGGTCAACACGGTATGGCCCGTCGTAGCGCTGCCTCTCATCCTGATTGTCATGCATCGCGGCGTTATCCTCAGGGAGGAGGCATACCTCGAGCGCCGCTTCGGAGCGGACTATCGGGAGTACAAGACGCGCGTGCGGCGATGGATCTGAGCGTCGTCGTGACGAGAGCCGGCGGGCTGTCATTCCGAGCTCCACCACCGGCTTCGGCCGGCTCTCTCGTTGACGGTGCACCATGAGTCCACCTCCGGCCCGACCGCGCCCAACTCGTAGCAAGAAGACAAAAGGCGTGTCGTTCGAGGATGTTCGACGCCTTTTTCTTTCGCTGCCCGGCGTGGAGGAAGGTCCCTGCTACGGAACGGCCGGATTTCGCGTCCGCAAGAAGTTCCTCGGACGGATCTGGGAGGACGGCGTCACGCTCGTAGTCAAGACCGATTTCGACAACCGCGACTTCCTTCTTCGAGCCGATCCCGAAACGTTCTTCACTACCGACCACTACCGCGGCTATCCCTCCGTCCTCGTGCGGCTGCCCCTCGTCCGCGAAGAAACGCTGCGCGAGCTGCTCGAGGACGCCTGGCGCCGAGCCGCCCCCAAGAGCCTGATCAAGAAAGTCTGATCGGACGGAAACTCCCGGCGTCATACCTTGACATCCGACAATAGCGCCCGTATCGTGTTGTCGAATGACAAGGTATCAACCGACGAGGTGCACCGATGACCGGCCGAACCGATCTCCTCCAGGGCACCCTCGATCTCCTGATTCTCAAGAGCTTGGTCCTCGGCCCGCTCCACGGCTGGGGTATCTCCAAGCGGCTCCGTCAGCTTTCCGGCGAGGTCCTCGCAGTCGGCCAGGGAAGTCTGTATCCGGCGCTCTACCGCCTCGAGGAGCGTGGCTGGATCCAATCCGAGTGGGGCGTAAGCGCCGAAGGACGGCGGACTAAGTCCTACACGCTCACGGCGGAAGGAAAACGTCAGTTTGCCGCGGAGCGGTCGCAGTGGCGGTTGTTTTCCTCCGCGGTCGAGCAGGTTCTCCAGGCCACGGTGAAAGGAGAAGCCTGATGCCGCGCTGGATCAGCAGTCTGATCAGCCGCTTCCGGGCGCTCCGGCACCGGGATCGGCTCGAACGCGAGCTCGACGACGAGGTGCGGACTCATGTCGAGATGGAGACGGAGGATATCGTCCGCACGCGTGGCCTCCCGCCTGTCGAGGCCAGGAGACAGGCATTGATTGCATTCGGCGGCGTGGAACATTTCAAGGAGGCCCACCGCGACGCACGCGGCACCCGGTGGATCGAGGAGTTGGGCCAGGATCTTCGTTATGCAGTTCGTAGCCTCCTGAATGCGCCGAGCTTCTCAGCTTCCGCGACGCTGGTCCTGGCCCTTGGGATCGGCGCGTGCACTGCGGTCTTCACCGCGGTGGATGCCGTCCTTCTTTCGGGGCTGCCGTACCCGCACGACGATCGCCTCGTCACCCTCTACGAGCAGAACTCGCCCACGAATCGGTTCGGGCTTTCGGTCGCGGACTTTCAGGGCATCCAAGCGCACCAGCGAACGCTTTCGTCGGTCGGTGCGGTCCGTTACCGGCAAGTCCCGATCTCCGCCGGAGGCGAGGCAACTCGGGGCCAGGCTGCATGGGTCACGTCGGGCCTCTTCCGCGCGCTTGATGTGCGCGCCGACTTTGGCCGGGTCATCGAGCCGGCCGACGATCAGGTCGGCGCTCCTCCAGTGACTCTCGTGTCGCGATCTTTCGCGGCCCGGGCCTTTGGGGATCCGGCTCGCGCGGTCGGGCGAAGTCTCATGATTGATGGTACATCGAACACGGTCATCGGCGTGCTGCCGGTCGGAGTGACCACCAATCTCCGAGCCGACATCTGGCCCGTTCTTCAGCTCAAGACACCCGAGCGCCGCGGTCCTTTCGGCTACCGAGTCGTGGGCCGGCTTGCCGACGGCGTCACGCTGGAAGCCGCGCAACGCGACTTGGCCGGGGTCAGCCGGCGGATCTTTCCGATCTGGGCCGCGAGCTTCCATGACAGCACAGCCCTGATCACGCCGGTCTCGCTTCGAACCGCAATGCTCGGCGACGCCGGACAGACCCTCAGCGTCTTCATCGTCGCCGTGGTGCTGGTGCTCCTGATCTCGATGGCGAACGTGGCCAGCCTCATGCTCGTCCGAGCCAGCGGTCGAGCCCGCGAGGTCGGGCTTCGAACGGCGTTGGGCGCGACTCGGGGGCGCCTCGTCAGGCTGCTCGTGACCGAGAGCATTCTCCTCGCGCTGGTGGGTTCGATCGCGGGCGTTGCGCTCGGCGCGCTCGGCCTCAACGTCCTTTCGATGTTCGGAGCGGCCATCCCGCAGCTCCACGAAGCGCGGCTCGGGTTCCGGGCGGTCATGTTTGCGCTCGGGATCGCGGTCATTTCGGGGCTGGTGGTAGGCGCGGCGCCGGTGGCCTTCCTGCTCCGGCCTGGCATGCAGGCGCGGTTAGGCAGCGGTGACCGGGAAGTCGGGGGCGGGCGCCGGGCCGAGTTGCTCCGGGGGGCGTTCGTGGTGGCCGAGTTCGCCCTCGCGCTGCCGCTCCTTGCCGCTGCCGGACTCCTGCTCGGCAGCTTCCTCAAACTCGAGCGGGTGAGCCCCGGCTTCGATCCGTCGCGCGTGTTGTCCGTGCATGTCTCCCTGCCCAGCGTCCGCTATCCCGGTGACTCCGCGATTTCCGGCTTCTGGGCCCGAGCGTTGCCCCGGATCCGCGAGCTACCGGGCATCGTGAGCGCGGGTCTCGGCGACGCGGTGCCGCCGCTGGACCAGGTCGATGAAAACAACTTCGACCTGCTCGATCGTCCGGTTCCCGCGGGTCAGGCCCAACCCACGTCTCCGTGGCCCACCGTTACGGCCGAGTATTTCACTTCGTTAGGCGTGCCTGTGCTGGCGGGCCGGTCGTTCACGCCGGCGGATTCGGCCACGGCTCCGCCGACCGTCGTCGTGAGCCAAGCGTGGGCTCGGCACTACTTCCCCGAGGGACATGTCGTCGGACGCCGGATGATATCGGGCGGGTGCACGTCGTGCCCTCCCACAACCGTGGTCGGCGTGGTCGGCGACATCAAGTACGTGGGGCTCGCCGGTACAAATGAGGCGGTGTACAACCCCGTCACGCAGAACTGGTACCGGGAGATGAACGTATTCGTCCGGACGGCCGCGCCGCCCGCCGAAGCGGTCGAGCGGGTCCGCGCGGTCCTCCGGTCGGTCGATCCCGATGTCCCGCTCGAGGATGCCGCGCCGATCGAGGAGCGACTGAGCGGATCACTCGAGCAGCATCGCCATCTGACCACATTGCTGGGCGGCTTCGCGATTGTGGCACTCGCGCTCGCGGCGGTGGGGATCTTCGGAATGCTCTCCTACACCGTGCGAGCCCGCCACCGGGAGATCGGCGTGCGCATGGCCCTCGGCGCCCACCGCACCGCGGTCGTCGGGATGATCGTGCGGAACGGGATGGCGCAGGCGGCGTTAGGTGCCGTCGTCGGGCTGGGCGCCGCGGTGGCGGGGACGCGCTGGATTCAGAGCCAGCTATTCGATACGAGCCCCACCGACCTCCCGACGCTCAGCCTGGTCACGCTGCTCCTGCTCGGAGCGGCGCTGGCCGCGTGCTGGCTTCCGGCCCGGCGCGCGGCAGCGATCGATCCGGTGGAAGCGATTCGGGCGGAATAGAGGAGGACGGGGGACCGGGGACGGGCGCAGCACTGCAACGGAAGCGCCTGGGCCGGGCGGCGATCCATACTCCGCCTAACGGCGGTTCCCGTCCCCCGTCCCCTAGTCTTCCCCCGCACCCAGCAGCGCCACCACCGGCGTTCGTGAGGCCCGGAGCGCGGGGAGTAGGGCGCCGGCCAACGCGGCTGCCGTGAGAAGGATGCTGAACCGCACGAAGAGCCCCGTGTCCCATGAGGGTAGCCCGATCACCGTCTGGCCGATCAGCGCCCATAGAGATGGTCCGAGCCACCAACCCACCACGACGCTGCCGAGACCGACCTTCGCAGCCTGCCCCATGATTCGGCGCAGCACCTGAGGCCGCCGCGCGCCGACCGCGCGGTGAACCCCGATCTCGACCCAGAGCGAGCGGACCCAGAGGCTCATAAGCAGGAATGTGCCGGCGAGCGCCAGGACGAAGACCGCCCATCCTTCGATACGCAGCATCTCGCCAAACCAGCGGAGCGGCCCCGATTCCCGAGCGACCAAGTCTCGTTCTCCCATCTGGGTGACCGCCTCGCGACGCACACCCGCCGCCGCTGCGATCGCGCTCACGACTCGCTCAGCCGTTGCTCCACCGCGGACGAGAAGCTCCGCCGACTTGACCGGGCGCTGAAGCACGCTCAGGTAGACCGTGTTCGCCGGCTGAAACCCGACGCCGAATCCGGGTTGGGGCGGGTCGGCTACGATCCCGACGACCGTGAACCAGTCGTCGCCCGGCGTGTGGATCATGAGTCGCTTCCCGATCGCTTTGCCGCCTTCGAAGTGGTGGTCCGCCAGCGCCCGATTGACAACCGCGACTTTGGCGGAATCCCACCGATCGAGCCGGGTGATTCCCCGCCCTTCCACCACCTGTGCGCCGACTGTGAGGAACGTGTCCGCGCTCACGAACTGATGGGTGACGTTGGCGAAGCTCCATTTGAGCGGCAGACCGCCCTGAGGGCAGACGCCGCATTCGGTGATCACTTGGCTGACCGTGCCGAGCCCCACGGACGCGCCGGGGCTGGTGAGGCTCGCCTGGGCGACATTCGGTTCCGACTCCAGTCGCGTGAGAAGAGCCGCATACCGGTTGGCCCGCTCTGCCGGATCGGTCTCTGCCAGGGCGAATTGGTAGACCTGGCCCGTGCCTCCAACCGCGGAGCTCGTGAGGAGAGACGCGTGACGAACGGTGAGCGCACTTCCCGTGAGCACCATCAAGCTGGTTCCGAGCTGCAGCGCACAGATGTAGAGCTGGAGCGGCGGACCGCTGGGCGCGGCCACACGCCTGGAGCGGGCAAAGACGAGCGAAAAGAGCGCGCCGAGGAAAAGGGCCAGAGCGACGAGCATCGAGACCGCAGCCACCGGGGCGACCCCCGCCGGTGCCACCGGCCCGTCCCATGAACGAACGGCCCACGCCGTCGCGAGCCCGCCCGCAATCCCCCCGACGACGAGGGCGCTTCCAGCGACCAGCCCGCCCTCGAGAAACGCTGCCGAGAGAAGGCCGCGACGAGAAGCCCCTACCGCGCGGCGCACGGCGACCTCCGACCCTCGCTGCGACGCCCTCGCGCCCGACACAGCGAGAATCGTCAGTCCTCCAACCACCAGCGCCGCGATCGCGGCACTCTCGAGGCCCAAGAACAGTTGGGCGAGCGCCATCCGTTGCGTGTCGGCCGGGGTCTCGATCGTCGACGCCCACACCAGCCCGACATCGGCGATGCGGGAAGACGCAAGCTCGAGGCGGGGTACGAGACCCGACGCCGTAAGGCGTACGATGGAGGCGACAGGCAGCGCCGCCGCGAGCGCGACAATGCCCGTTGCGGCCGCGATGACAGCGGTCTCCCAGTACATTCGGATGCCGGAGCGGGCCGCTGCGGCCGCCCGGCGGAGTCGCAGCGGGACAGTGATGTCGTTCGAGTTGCGCGGCACACGACTCTCCGCTGTGGGTCCATTGAAGATGCGGCGACGGGCACTCGCAGACAACACTGAAACCGCGATTCCGATCGGGCCGTTATGTTCAGCTCATCCCTCTGGAGCAACTATGCATCGTGGACTCCGCTCAGCGCTCCTGCTGGCGTTCCTTACCGTCCCGGCGGTGTCTCGGGCTCAGAAGGCGTCTTCGTCGCCCGACGAAGCCGCGGTCCGACAGGTGGTCACGACCTACCTTCACGGCCTCAAATTCAACGACGTGCCGAGTCTCGAGAAGGCGTTCTGGCCGGACGCGAAGCTCTTCTTCGTCGGCACCGGCGGCCATTTGGGCCAGCTCTCGCAGGCCGAGTGGTACAAGGGATTCGCGACGTCCGCGGGCAAGGAGGAGGAGGGCGACCTCAAGATCGTGTCGGTCGAGGTCACCCGGGACATCGCCAACGTCAAGGTGGTCGAGGAGTATCCGACCTCACGATACACCGACTACATCGCCCTGATTCGATTCGATGGTGCTTGGCGGATCGTGAACAAGATCTACACCGCGGAAAAGAAACCGAAGAAATAGCGGCCCGCCCAGCCGCGATCGAGGCTTCGGCCGCCCGGTCCGCATGAACCGCTCGACGTACGCGATTCTCGCCCTCGCTACCATCGGACTCGGGCTGCTCCTCCGTGCGGGGCACTCGGCGCTTCCAAGCTCCGTTGCGGACGTCGGAGGCGATGCGCTGTGGGCCGCGATGATGTTCTGGTGGGTGAGCACGGTATGGCCTCGCGCTGGGCCGCTAACCCGCGCGGTCGGCGCGCTGGCGGTGGCCTGGCTCGTCGAGCTGAGCCAGCTGGTCCGGACGCCTTGGCTCGACGGGATCCGGGCCACGACGCTCGGTTATCTGGTTCTCGGATCGGGCTTCGACGGGCGCGATTTCATCTCGTACGCGCTCGGCGCCGCCGCTGCCGTCCTGCTCGATCTCATGATCGGGCGACGCCATGCTCCGAAGGTGCACTGACCTCCCGCTCCTCTCGCTAGCGCAGTCCCATCCGCCGGCGCGCGAACCATTCGCCTGAGAGCGCGATTACCGCGAGCGCGAACAGCCACCATTTCTCCCGGAGCGGGGAGCGCGCCGAGCTCGCGACCACGACCGGCGCGTGCGCTGTGAGCGCGACCGGTCGAGGCAGCAACTCGTCCGAGTACGTCTCCACCGCGACGACGCCGGAGCCCGATCGTTCGAGCCGGTAGTCGTAGCGCCCCGGCGGCAGGTACAGCTCGGCGCGTCCCGCCCCGTCGAATCGCAGCGTGTCCCGGAGCGTGCCCGCCGCTCCTCTCAGGTCGATCGCGAGCGGAGCCGAGTCGGGACGGGTTCGTTCGAACACGATCGCGCGGCCCTGCTGGACGACCGGGTCTATCGGTCGGGCCCGGCCGGTCGCGCTGTCCGAGCTGCCTAACAACCAGCTCGTGGCGGCGCCGACCAGTGCCCGATATGCCTGTTCGCTCGTCCCCCCGCGGAACGCCCAACGCCATAGGCCCCCGACCGCCACCTGCACGTCGCGCCGCCCCGCGGAGTCCCGTCCGACGATCGCGGGCCGCTCGGCGCCGCGGCGGTTGAGCTGGGCGTTGAGGCCGATCCAGTCCCGGCCGCTCGGCGTGATCGTCGTTAGGGTCGAGGCCGGCGGAAAGCTGTCGAGCGGAAGGCCGAGGAACGCGCCTGCCACCGGCGAGGCCCCGCCGGGCGACAAATACCAATCTCCAGGAACCGGCGAGCCGCTGCGTGAAGTAGCGGTCCACTCCCACCGGCCTCTGGCTCTCGTGGTCCGGAGCAGATCGACCGCCTCGCCGAACGTCACCAGCACGTCCGCCCGCGCCGCCGCTTGATCCACCTCGCTCTGCGGCACCGGCTTCATGTCGCCCATGCGGCGCCAGTGGCCGGGCTCCGCGCTGAGATACCCGCGGACGGGAAGCTGCGCCACGTCGCGGAGCGCTCCGAAAAAGAACTTGCTCTCCCAGCTCGCCGGGCGGGCAACCACGACGAGCCCGGGCGTCGGAGTGATGGAGAGCAGGATCAGACGCTGGTCGGTCCGCGGCTCGGCGTCCTTTGTATCGGTGAGAACGACCTCGAGCAGATGGGGGCCGGCCGG
>JBDTOH010000267.1:0-7753 GCA_039933355.1 Gemmatimonadota bacterium
CTCGGTCGCGGAGGCCGAGCCCGCGTTTGTTCACGCGGGGCCGATCTCGGCGGAAGCTCTCGAGCAGGGCGTATTCGCCATGCAGCAGCTTGCCGAGGACGAGTCGGTGGTCGCCATCATGCCGCGGATGGCGCAGGTGTGGGCGGTGAAGATGCGAAGCGCGCTGGCCGCCTAACGGATATTCATGGGCCGCCTGCTCGTGCCGGGGCAGGCGGTGCCGCAAGTATCCATTGGTTGGTCTTTCGCGCGAGCGGTGGTGAGGCGTATCGCGAAAGTGGTCTCAGCTCCGGCGCAGCATGCAGCGATTGGAATCCCTAGGCGCGGAGCGCGGCCTGCGCGGTCTCGATGACCCGTACAAACCGGGCCAGCGTCCCGCTTCTACACTGGACTCTGCATCTCTCTAAGCGTTCGCCGATCTCCTCGATGGTGGGTGCCGGGGCTATGGCGTCATGACACATTGCGACGACGATCTCAACATGGTCATCGAACTCACCGCAGCGGCGATCCAGAGAGCTCCCGATCAAACGCTTATAGTCTCGGCCGTGCTGAAGGTCCCACAGGACACTGAGGGCGTCGCGTTTTGACATGACAAGCTCCGGATGGAAGGCTTGGGTGTACCAGCCTCCCATACGCACGAGCCGGTCGAGCCGTTTGATTCTGGTTCTATCCGCGTTTGGACCGGACTGACCGCTCGTTCTGGGGCAGCCTGCGTCGGCTGGAGGGGGGGCGACGTGACCTCGAGTCACGGGGTAAGAGCGAATCCGGTCGGATGAGAATCCGTCTGGGCCTAGAGGGGGTCCGAGCGCTTGGCGGGTAACTCGCCTACGAGTGGCAGAGCTGGAGGCGGCAAGCAGGGCGTGCCAACGGTCCCCCGAGCGCTCCCGACCCCCTCACGGCGACAACCTCTTCCCGAAACGGCGGCCCGTCTGCTCCAACCCAATCCGGACATAGAAAGCGTGTGCGTCCGCCCTGTCCTCGTGGGTTGTGACGGACAGGCGCTCACAGCCCGACCGACGAGCGAGCTCCTCGACGGCGCGGACCAGGCCACGCCCCACCCCGGATCGCCGGACCGATTCCTCGACCACCAGCGCGGTAAGCCAGGCGACGTCCTGGCGACGGTTGAGCACGCTGAAGATGTGCATCGTGGCAAGGCCAACCACCTTCTCGCCCCGCTCAGCCAGGAGCACCGTGGCTTGGCTACTCGCAGCCAGGCGGTCGAGTCGCTCCGGCACGTCCGTGCTCTCGGTCGGATAGCCGAGCTGGTCGAGGAGCAGGGCAATCACATCGGCATCCGTTGTGCAGGCTCGGCGAATGTGGAGGAGCTCGGTCATGGTCATCCCTGTGATCGCCACCCGCGCGAGCGGCTCCTGGCGATTCGTCCGCGGTTACCCTCAACCGGTCAAGTGACTCTCTCAGTCCCCCGTCCGCCGTTCCCCTCCGACCAGCCAGAGCCCCAAGCTCTTGTCCTGAAACCGTCCGTCTCCCTCCGTGCAGCCTTCCGGCAGGAGCGCGAGCGGCGGCGGGAAGCTGAACGGCTCCCGCTCGAGATTGAGAGGACGCCAGTCGCCGGTGGCGATATCCACGTTGAGGGCCTCCTCCGGAAACGTCGTCGTCAATAGATACGTGATTCGAGCGCTGCGAATGTTGGCGAGCGCCCGGCCCACATCCGCGAACGACAGGTGAACCAGGCAGTCTCGGCACAGCATCAGGTCCGCGGGCGGCAGCGGCGAAGACGTGATGTCGAGCGCGACAAACTCGCGTCCCGCGCGGCTCTGACGGGCCGGTTGGCCGCGATCAGCTCGGGCAGGAGGTCCGCCCCGATGTACTCCACGTCGTCGAGCCGAACCTGCTCCATCCAATGCGCGTCACCGCAGGGGAGATCGAGCAGGCGGCGGACTTGGAGCCGCCGGCAGAGCTCCGGCAGTTGCTCCCGGACTCGCGCGGTCTGATCGAGGCTCGCGCCCGGTCCGGACCGCGATTGCGCTCCCGCCCAGAGGTTCGTCTCGTACGCGTGCCGAAACGCCTCGACCGGCGTCATCGGCCGGCCCGCCTCGGCGCGGCGAGCGAAGTACTCCGGATCGAATGGCACGGCAGCTCGGCGGTCAGTCATACGAATGGTCGGTGGTTGATGTGCTGGTCACTCGGCTACGATTTAGGCTGAACCGGACCGCATGAGATCGGGTTAGGGGCGCCTCAACTTTGCAAGAGACGTCGCCAGATTGACCCGCGCCGTCGGCTCGAGACGGTCATGGAGCAACGGCGTGGAATAAATCCTGGCCCGCGACAGGAAGATCTCGAGCAGCGCCGCTCGCTTCGCCCGAAACACGAACGACGGAACCCATCGGTACTCGATTCGAATCTGCCGCTCGTACTCCGCATAGCGCGCCGATGGGGCGCCCAGAATCGCGAGGTCGATGTCCGCCAACAGCTCGGCATCGCCGGGAGGTGGTGGATCGTGATGCGCTGTCGCGAGGATAAGCGCTCCGACATGCCGGATCAGCTCGGCCGGCGCGCCCGCGGCCCGAAGCTCGTCCGCCGCCAAGTCCGCGCTCGCCTGCTCATTGTCGCCCCGCCGCGGCCGATAGATCGCATCATGGAACCAGATCGCAAGCTCGAGCGCCGCGGGCTGGGCGGCCGAGGCCCGAACCAGATCAAAGTTTGCGAAGCACTCGTCGAGGTGCTGGACCGTGTGGTATGCCCGATGCGGTTCGGCATAGCGCGCCAGGAGAGCGTCGAACCGTTCCTGTTCCGGTTGGGCCAGACCAAGCCCAGCCCACGCATCTCGCCACCGCTCGAGCCGTTTCATCCCGGTCTCCCGTGCCCGCTCATCCCGTGTTCCGAAGGCCTTGGGCGATTCCGCTCACTGTTGTCGCGAGGGCGCTGTCCAGGTGCGCCTGCTCGGCGGGCTCTTCGTGGCGAGCCGCGCGATGCCGGCGTAATAGCGCGATCTGAAGGAGCGAGAGCGCGTCGACATACGGATTCCTGAGCGCGATCGCGGCCTGCAGCACCGGCGTGTCGTCGAGCAGATGCTCGGCCTCGCGGATCTGCAGGATCGTTCTGACTGCCTCCGCATACTCCTCTTCGAGCTCCGCCAACAGCTCGACGTCGCCGCCGAGCTGCTCGACGTACGCGCGCGCGACAGTGAGGTCGGTCTTCGCGCACACCATCTCGATCTTGCCGAGCAGGTCGTCGAAGAACGGCCACTTCCGCGCCATCGAGCGGAGCAGCTCCAAACCCTCATGCGTCGCGGCTTTCGCTGCGAGCGCCGTTCCGACGCCGAGCCAACCGGTCAGCATGAGGCGGATCTGGGTCCAGCCAAAGCCCCAGGGGATCGCCCGGATCCCGTCGATGCCCGCCGTCGCGCCGGGACGATACGCGGGGCGTGAGCCGAAGCGGGCGTTCGCGAGCTCATCGACCGGCGTCGCCGTCCTGAACAGCTCGAACAGGCCGGTGCTCTCGTGCACGAGACGGTTGTACGTCGTGAGCGAGGTGGCCGAGAGCTCATCCATCGCGGCTCGAAACTCGGCAACCTCATCGGCGCTGCACGCCGTGCGCCAGTCTTCGAAGGCTTGCAGCAGCGTGCCCGCGAGGGTGACCTCGAGCGTGCGCTCGGCAAGGGGGAGCAGCCCGAATTGCTGGGAGATGATCTCTCCCTGCTCGGTGATCTTGATCCGGCCGGCGGCGGTCCCCGGCGGGAGCGCGCCTAACGCCCGGTAGACGGGAGAGCCGCCGCCCCGCCCGACGCTGCCGCCGCGTCCGTGAAAGAGCCGGAGCTCCACACCGCTGCCGTGAAACAGCTCTGCCAGCGTCTCCTGGGCCCGGTACAGTCCCCATGACGAGGCGACAATGCCGGCGTCCTTTCCCGAATCGGAGTAACCGATCATTACTTCCTGGCGCCGGCCCCGCGCCGCGAGCTGACGTGAATAGACCGGGTCGTTGAGCAGAGCCTGCATCACGTCCGGAGCCCGGGTCAGATCGTCGAGCGTCTCGAACAGCGGCACCACGTCGACCCGAGAGACCGGAGGCTCCGCGGCGAGATCGACCAAGCCGCCCTCCCGCGCGAGAAGCAGCACGCGGAGCAGATCTTCGGGCGAAGTGGTCATCGACACGATGTAGGTCGACGCGGCCGGCTCGCCCGCCTCTTGCTGAATCGTGCGGATGGCGCGGAACACGTCGAGCACTTTGCCCGCCGCGCCGGCCAGGGACGGCTGCGCGACCAGCGGCCGCCGGCCCAAGAGCTCGCGCCGGAGCGCGGCGCCATCGAGCGGCGCGATCTCGATCTCGGCCGCGATCTCCGCAAGGGCGGCCTCGTGGACGCGAGCGTGATCGCGCACATCCATCAGGAACCCGTGAAAGCCGTGCGCCCGGACCGCGACCAGCACCGGGTCGAAGGCCGTGCTCCGTGCCTGGGCCGCTCCGGAGGCCGTTAGGCAGTCGCGGACCAGGAGCAAGTCCCGCTCGAATTCTGCCGGGTTCCCGTATCCGCCTGTCACATGCTCGGTCCGGCCCGCGTCGCGGGCGGCGACCGCCCATCGGGTCCGCACGATCCGCTCGGTCATGAACGTGAGCTTGAGCCGAATTGGCTCGTGTGCGTTGCGCCTGCGGTTCGCCTCCCACACATCGGGAAGCGCTTCCTGATCCGCGGGGAGCGACGCCTCGAGGGCTTCGGAGCGCCCGGCGATCTCGGCCGACAGCGACATTCGCTCGGTCAGACCTTCCAGGGCCTTCCGGTAGCTGCCCAGGATGGCGTGACTCGCGCGCCGAGCCGCGGCGACGGTGACGTCCGCTTCGACGAACGGGTTGCCGTCGCGGTCGCCCCCGACCCAGCTGCCGATGCGCAGCGGGGTCACCAGATCGAGCTCCGGGGCCGTCACGCTGAATTCGTCTTCGAAGGCGCGCACGAGAGCATCCCGCGCCTTCGCACCGGCGTCGAGCAGCCGGGTCTCGAGATACCATAGCGCCGTGCTCACCTCGTCCTTCACCGAGGGACGGTCCCGTCGAATTTCGTCCGTCAGCCAGAGCAGCTCGACCTCGCCTTCGAGCGCGTCTTCGATCGCCCCGCGCTCGACCGGTGGAACGAGGTCGCGCTGGAGCAGGAGGTCCGCGACCCGGGCCTGGAGCGCGAGCAACGTGCGGCGGGTGGACTCCGTGGGATGGGCCGTGAGCACCGGGCGCACATCGAGCCGCGCGACCGCCGCGGCGACGTCCGCCGCCGAGCGACCGGTAATGCGAAGGTGCCGCATCGTCCACCGCGCCGACGCCGGTTGCGGCTCGGACCCGCCGCTTACGTAGTACGCGCGGCTCCGGCGGACCCGATGCACTTGCTCGGCGGTATTGATCAGAAGAAAGAAGAGCGTGAACGCGCGGGCCGTTGCCGCGGCGATCTCGGGTGGGAATGCGGCGACTTGCTCGAGGAGGGATTCGAAGCTTTTCGCCGACGGGTCTCCGCGCCGGCGATCTCGACAGGCCTGCCGCAACGTTTCCACGGCCCTGAAGACTTCCGGTCCGTCCAATCGGCTGATGACTTTGCCGAGCGCGGCGGCGAGCCATCGAACATCGTCGTGGAGAGGGACGTCCTCAGACCGCGTCGCTGGATCCGATGGGATGGAGACGACGGGTTTGGGCTCATCGTCCTCCGAGGCAGGCTCTGGTGTCATTCGCCGCAGGTCGAGAGTGTCGCCGGCCGAATCCGCGGCTCCGGTCCTGCGACGCCGGCTAGCTCCGGGTTAGGGAGCGCTCCGCGTCGGTGAGTCCCATGGCCGTGCGGGCCCGGCCGTCGAGAACCATGATCGCGTCGCGGGGACAGGCTTCCCCGCGGCACATACCCGCGACCGGCACTGGAGCAAACGCCGTTGCGGCGGCCTCGAGCGCGGCCTGGTTCAGGTACAGCGTCGTCGCCTCGCACCGGCCCGTCGAAGTCGCCCAGACCTCGGCGGGGTCGAGCGCCGCGAGGGCAGCGCCGCCGAGAGGGGAGTCGAGGAAGCGCGACAAGGCCGCGACGAACGCAGCAGCTTCTACGGCCCGGTCATACCTGACGATGTAGTAGGCCGTCCCAGTCACCAGGGCCTCCTCCGCTCCGGCGAACTGCGCGAGCCAAGCTCGAATCCGTCCCTCGATCTCCGGGAGAAAGCCGACGACGCCGGCAGATGCCAGCATGAAGTCGTCCTGAAGCGTGTCGATATCGCTGAAAACGGCCGGCGAAACGGTGAGAGCGCGGCCGACCTGAGAGAGGACCGTTACGGTGTCCTTGAGATTCCGCTGGCCGGCTTCGAGCTGGCGTCCGATCCGGTCGAGAATCGCCCTCGTAACCGCCGCGGACTTGGTCTTGTCGGCGAGCGGCTGAAGGGCGTTGCGGAGGGCCGTGAGATCCCTCGGCGACGTCAGCGCGAGATCGAAGATGGCCGGAGGCGCCTGAGGATCGTTCTCAATGAGTGACTCGGCCCAAACGACGACCGTTTCACCGGGTACTAACCCGAGCAGCAATGCGGCTCGGTAGAAGGTGGCTCTTGGGGGGTACGAATCCACGTCGCTGCCTCAGCGCCTCGGGAGTGACGAATCTATCGAACTCGGCCGCGGCCGCAACGCGGGGCTCGATTCAGCCGATTCCCCCATCGGGCGTGCCGGCCCGGAGGGCTAGATCGGAGAGGGTCCGGTTCATCTGAGCGACATGCTCGAGCGTGTGGACCCGGAGCGTTTGGGCGTACGCCTTCCAGTCGAGCATCTCGACCCAGACGACCCGATCTCCCTCAGGCGCCTTCACCACCATCGTGACCGGCGCGCGGCCGTGCATCGACGTCTCGTCGTCGGCGCCCATCAAGAGCCCGAGCAACGCGTGATGCACACGGGCGAGGTCGGCAGTCCACGCTTCCCAAAGGCGGGTTGTTGCGGCGACACGACATGCTTTGTCATCGCCGGCTTGGCGCGGTGCGCCGTGGCCTTCGACCGCGACTCGTTGGCGCCACTGACACGGAAGCGACTCACCAGCTCCTGCAGTTCCGCCGCCATCCGGGCCAGCTCGGCCGACGACGCCTGCGACTGCGTCGCGCCGCTCGCGGTGCTCTGCGCGGCCTGTGCCACACCGATGATGTTCTGCGCGATCTCGGCCGAGCCACGCGCGGCCTCGGTCACGTTGCGTCCGATCTCTGCGGTCGTCGCAGCCTGCTCTTCCACCGCACCGGCGATGGTGGTCTGGATGTCGTTGATCTGACCGATGACGGTTTCGATCTCCGCGATCGCCGAGACGGCACCTGCAGTGTCGCCCTGGATTGCGGCGATCTTGCGGGAGATCTCGTCGGTCGCCGTGGCGGTGGCCTTCGCGAGTTCCTTCACTTCATTTGCCACGACCGCGAAGCCCTTGCCTGCCTCACCTGCGCGCGCCGCTTCGATGGTCGCGTTCAGCGCCAGCAGGTTGGTCTGCTCGGCAATTGACGTAATCACCTTGATGACCTGACCAATCTCGGCGCTCGAGATACCGAGCTGACTGATGGTCGTCGTGGTGCGCGCGGCCGCGGACACCGCCTCGCTGGCCACCCGCGTCGCTTCCGAGGTGCTCTTGGCGATTTCGCGGATCGAGGCGCTCATCTCTTCGCTGCCGGTCGCCACGGTCTGCACGTTGCTGCTGACCTGCTCCGCCGCGGCCGAGACGACGCCGGACTGCGCGGCGGTCTCCTCGGCATTGGCGCCCAGCTGCTGCGACACCGACGTCAATTCCTCGGCCGAACCCGCCAGCGTGTGCGCATGGCCGCCGATCGCC
>JBDTOH010000268.1:0-7722 GCA_039933355.1 Gemmatimonadota bacterium
ACCTTGGCCGCGTCCTTGTAGAACGTGGTCAACGAGCTCGGGCCGGGCCCCGCGGCCTCGACACAATTGACCGCTGCTGGAGACGGTGCGATCTCGGGCCGGATCCCGCTCAACCGGGCCTGGCTGATTCCGATCGGAGTATCTCCTCCTGCCAGGTGTCGGTTCACTTCGGCGACCACGTCCCGCTCTTCGTGATTGAGCTCGCTCTGTCCCGCGCTGACGAGCTTCGCTGCCTGCACGACTCTGGCCTGGAGCTCGTCCGGAAGCGCCCGCTCGACCCAGTCGAACACATCGCCGTGGACGATCAGGATGTCGCCGCCGGCGGGATCTTCGTTCTCGATGATGCCGACGCGGAGCGCCGCCCAGTCGGCCAGCTCGTGCGTCACATAGTCGTGGTTCCCGGCCAGGAGACGGGCTCGCACTCCATCGGGAGGGCTCGAGAGCAGCAGCTCCAGATGCGTCGCGTAACGCCCAGCGATCGCCGCGATCTCGGCCACATCGCCCCGGCCGCCGAGCGCCCGCCACACGTCAAACAGGTCGCCGAGGTGCCACACGATCAGCTCACCCCGATGCGCGATCTTGAGGTCGCGGAGCCCGCGGAGCATCGTTTCCAACCCGTCGGCCTGCTGAAAATGATTGTTGCGGTAGACCGCCGCGTCCTGGTCGGTGAGCAGGTGGCAGTCGGGAACGAAGATGTGCGTGCGTCCGGCCGGCAGCCCGAGCGCCGGTTCGGAATACTGCGCCACCAAAGCGACGCCGAACCGCTCCGGGAAGGCGGGGTCGACTGGAAACCGCTGGCGCAGGCTGGCGAGAATCTCGGCGTGGCTCAGCATCGGCGGCGACCTCGTCCTAGAGGTCGCGACGGCAAGGCAGCGCAGCCAGGAACACTTCGAGCGTGGTCGGTCGTCCCCGCGGCTCAGCCGGTCCACGAAACAGGAACCAGACCTCGCGAGTCCGCACGGCGGCGCAGGCGCCGTCCGGCTGGTTCCAGTCGGAGCATGGGTTGGTGCGACGTGCGTCGTGGAGGGTGATGGTCGGTGTCGCGCCGGGAAAAAGACCGCCGAGCGACTGGCTCATGCTGAAGGGAGTGGACAGCATAACGCGCGGGATCGAGTCGAACACGGAAGCGTAGAGCACCCGGACTTCCTCCGCCGACCTGGTATCGCAGCTCGGCGGCTGACTCTCCTCCTGGCACTCGTCGGCGCGGCCGGACCGGACCAGGCAGACGGTGTGGGTGAGGGCCTTTTGGAGAACGCCGCGGAGCGAGCTGGAATCGGCGGGCAGCTGATACGTCAGCCGGCTCCGCGCTTCCGGCACCGCGTCGACGGAGACGGGTAACGGTTTGCTGCAAGCGGAGGCAACAGAGAGGATGAGCGCGACCGGCACCCAACCCGGCAGACATGACGCGATGGTGACTCGGGGGACGGGTCGCAATCAGCTTTCCCTGGAATGCGTGAGACCGAGTCGTCGGAGACCTCGGCAAACCGGCTGCTCCACCAACCTCGCTCCCGGGGCCGCCCCAGTCAAGCTGGGAATTCGCCTTGCTCGGCCCGTCTCGTCGCGGAGAAACCGCCGTGGCGGCCGCGACCGAAGAGGCCGCCTAACGGCTCCGCCGGAGGACCGGGCGGGAGCGAAGCGCAGTCATCTCCGGAGCTGTGGCGGCGAACGAGGATCTGTCATCCCGAAGGGGTAACGCCGGAAGACACAAGGGATCTACTCGTCGGGCTCGAACCCGTTGGAGTAGATCCCTTATTGGCTGCTGCGACCTAGAGCTTCGCCTTGATCTGATCGGCGAGCGCCTGGATGACGGTCAGCTCAGCAGCCGAGACCTTCTTGGCCACCTCGGTCATTCCTCCGCTCAGTTGCGCCTTCGCGGCGGTGACATTGGCCGGCGTCGTCGGCCGGTCGCCGCCGTTCAGCCGCTCGAGGATGTGGGTGAGCCCGAACGTCGCAACCGCGACCGTCCACTTGGCCGGCGCGTACTGAGCCGCCAGCCTGAAGTCGTCGTACACCGACAGGTGCTCGGCCGAGCTGCCCGCGGGCCGCGCCACCTCGCTGCGGAGCGCCGTGAACGTCGCATGGCGGACGAGCCCCTTCTGCGCGAGCGCGTTCACGAGGTAGAAGGTTTCTTCCCGGGAAGGGTCGAAGATCCAGCCGAGGTAGAGCCAGTCGACCGCGTTGGCGGACGCATTGGCAACCGGCTGACCCGGTTTGTTCTGAGCCATGCGCGCGGCATCCCCAACGTCCCACCACAGCTCGTGAAGCTCGCCGCCGATCGACTGCGTGATCCCGTTCCGCAGCATGTGCTGGGCGATCAGCGTCGCGGTCCACCGCCGCGCCTCGAAGCACGCCTCGTAGTTGACTCGCGTCGCATCGCTGAATACACACGGTGCGCTCGGGTTCGCCTTCGCACGATCCGCATCGCGGAGCGCGGTGACCGCGAGCGTCAGATTCGCGAGGCTCGGCGCGGCGTGGTATGCCGTGATCGCGTCGCCGGCCTTATTCCCGGCAAAACCGACGATCCCCGCCGGTGGCGCACTGTCCGGCAGCCAATCCATATTCGACCCCTCGTCGGACCAGATCGGGAACGAGAGAGCGACTGCCGTTGTGAGCGGGTCGATCGCGCGCAGTTGCGCCGTTGAGAGCGCAGGCCAGACGTCCTGTCCGAACAGGGCGGTAGCGAACTCCACATCGCTGGCCACCATGTGGCCGCCCGGCTGGAACAGCCGGAGCGTGGGGCTGACATGGGGAGTGTTCAGCGATCTGATGTACGCAACGATCTGATGCGCCGTCGTCGAGTCGACGTGCTTCACCGCGCGGCGGATGACCGTCGTGTCGGTGTACGAAAAGTATGCGAGATCGAATCCGTCCTGGGCAGTGTGGCAGCTGGAGCACGATTGCTCGAAGGCGGCCTTGCCCAGGGCGACGTCGGCGTCCGGCGGTGGTGGCGGCGGAGGCGGAGGCAGCGGCGGGCCTGGAGGAGGCGGACCGACCGGGCTGTCCGTTACCCCACCGCAGCCGACGAGCAGGGCGCCTAGGAGAGCGATCACGGCTGGGAAAACGCGCTTCATCATCGGGTCTGATCCAGCGGAAAACGAGCCATCGGTTCCCCTCTTTAGTATGCGGGCGCAAGGGCGGCGCAATCGTCGCTTGTCGAACATCGGCAACGGCCGGCTGCCCCCGCGCTGGGCACCGTCTCGCCGATGGCATTCTGGTCCGATTTGGTAACAAGTGGACGCTCGTGGTGCCCAATAATCGCACACCTTGCACCGCGCGTCCATATCAGGACGCGTTGGTCGGCCGCTCCCCCTACAGTCCCTCGTGCCTCGCCCGCACTCCGGTGGTCGGATCGCCGGACGGAGCGATTCCGAACACGGAGGCGGCGCGAAGGTCGGCGTCGATTGCGGCGAGCAGCTTCTCGAGCTCCGCCCGGCTCTTGCCTAACGTTGATCGGTAGAGCCACCGGTACCACCCGAGCGCAGCAGCCCCGAACACCACGGCCCCACCGGTCGCCGCGAGCGCCGCGACTGCGGTCGAAGCGAGCGCCGAGAGGCCGACGGCTGCTCCAGCGCCCGCGCCCCCCAAGGAAGCGACCCCGGTGATCCACTTGTCGATTCGCCAATTCTTCGAGAGGCCCCTCCGGAGATCGCCGTACGCGGTCACTTCGCAGGCTTCCGCCGGCGGACCGAGCGGTTTGATTACGACATTGAGGCGGTCCAGGTCGATCTGGGTAAGGCGGTAGCTGAACAGGGTGTACGCGCGGCCCCGATTGCCCACCATCTGATCGGAGCGGAAGCGGATCAACGGCACGTCGAAGACCAGGATGCCGCCCTCGAGCGGGTGCCCGCCGACGGTGTCGCGCAGCTTGAGCGAGAACGGATGCACGGTGAACACGCGGCCGATCGCCTCGAGCACCGCCTTCGGCCGCGCCCGGATCACGCGCGAGACGGAGATGCTCCGATCCCGGGTGCCGAGCATCCGGGTCAGGCGGTGCTCTTGAGCCGACGAGAGCTCCCGGGTCCCAATCGCCTCGCCGGTCGGCCGCTGGGCCATTGCCAGGGCGACATACTCGGGCGCGATCCCCGCCTCGATCGCCGCAATCTCGACGTCCTTGAGACGGAAGCCACCCGTCGGGGCTGGGGTCGCACCGCTCTCCTCCAACGTCGGCTCCCGATACCGCTCCTGCAGCCGTGTGGCCGCCTCGGCCTGGAGTTGGGCCGCTCGGAGCCAGATCGCGCGCGCCTCTTCGGTGCCGACCACCTCCGCGCCCCAAGCCGACCCCGACCCGAGCGCCAATGCGGGCCCCGCGGCCTCCAGGGCCATCTGCAGCGCTTCGGCGAGGGCTTCGCCGCTCGGATAGCGGTCGCTCGGATCCTTGAGGAGGCATCGATCGATGACCGAGGCGAGCGAGGTCGGGATGTTGGGGCTGAAGGATGCGAGTGGAGGAGCCTGGCGGGTCACTTGCTGGGCCATGACGGACACGGCCCTGTCGGCCTCGAAGGGGAGGCGGCCGGTCAGGATCTGGAAGCCGACGACGCCGAGCGTGTAGAGGTCGCTCCGGCCGTCGAGGTCGTCACCGGCGGCCTGCTCCGGGCTCATGTAGTAGACCGAGCCCAGCACCATCCCATCTTCGGTGATGGAGGAGGCGCTCTCGTCGTGGGCAATCCCGAAGTCGGTCACCACGACCCGGTTGGTCCCCCGTTCCAGCATGATGTTCTCGGGCTTCACATCCCGGTGGACGACCCCGCGCGCGTGCGCGTACGCGAGCGCCCAGGCGGCCTCGCGCAACACCCGGACCGCCTCCGCCGGCGACAGCGGGCCTCGGGCTCGGATTCGGTCGGCGAGGCTTTCCCCTTCGATGAACGCCATCGTAAAGAAGGCGTATCCGCCGACTTCATCGGCCCGGAAGATGTTGACGATGTTGGGGTGAGAGAGCTGCGCCGCGGTTTTCGCTTCGCGGATGAAGCGCTCCCGGAGGTCGGGGTTGGCGCCGAGATGGCGCGGCAGGACTTTGACGGCAACCAACCGGTCGAGCCGGCTCTCGCGGGCGAGATAGACCACGCCCATACCGCCCCGACCGAGCTCACGCTCGAGCACGTATTCGCCGGCAAGAAGGTCTTGGAGGGCCCCGAACCCTTCGGTGGACACGGAGAAAGAATAGGCGGCAGGGCGGCAGGGCGGCAGGGCGGACGGAAACGGCAAGACGGCAGGGCAGCAGGTCGATCGCTCCGATCGAGCATCCCTTTGGCGAGGCTACCCGCTGGGGCGCTCACCAAACTCGGAGCAGACCTGCCGCCCTGCCGCCTTGCCGCCCTGCCGCCTTAAAGCACCTTCCGCCCTTGAATCACGCGGAGAATGACGACGACCAGCGCGATGATGAGCAGAATGTGAATGAGCCCACCCATCGTGTAGCCCCCCACCATGCCGAGCGCCCACATGATGATCAGGATGACGACGATCGTTTCCAGCATAGGTGATTCCTCTCCGTGAGTCCTAGGTGAACCGTACGCGGCGGGGACCCGCAGTCAAACCCCTGTTCGGCCAGCGCCGGTTCATCCGCGCTTCCGAGCTCCGGCGAACACGAGTGCCGCGCCGGCCACGATCGCCAGACCACCGGCCCACGGGGGCACCGACTGGCGCTCATCGGCTGTCACCTTGACGTCGCCGATCTTGAGGACGTCTCGCTTGGAGGTGAAGCTCGCGCCCCGAATGAGCACAAAGGCGCCGGCGATGATGAGAAGGATGCCGACAATGGTCAGTGGACGCATGACATCTCCGCGTGAGAGGTACGTTAGTCGCGAGCACCGAGGGCAGAGCTCAAGGGTCCGCTCGCTTCGCTGCCCTCAGGCGCGAACCCTCGAGGATTCCATTCCGCTCTCTGCTCCCGCTTCGCTCGGACGTATGCCGCCCCTCTGCCCTGCACAAACTCAGCGTCGCAGGTCAATCCAGTGTCACCGTGAGCGGTCCCGTCAGCGTGATCCCCACGGTGTCGCCCGCGGTCACCACCACGTCGCGGCTCGCTGTCTTGGCTGCGACGACCGTGCCGCCCGCGGCGCCGATGACGCCGCCGATGATGGTGCCTTTCTTGTTGCCGCCGATCACCCGGCCGAGGATTGCTCCCGCCGCCGTCCCGACGGCGACCTTCTCGGCCTCACCCGCTGTGACTCCGCGACCCTTCAGTGTATGAGTCAGCGAGGTAACGTCGGCGGCGAGCGCGTACCGCTGGCCGCGGACCGTGACCGCGCTCACCGCAAGCGTCAGCTTCCCGTCGGCCGCGCTCGAGCTCTTGGCCGGCTCGATCTCGGTAATGGTCAGCTCCACCGGCGACCCGGACGGGATGACAACCCGGCCCTTCGAATCTTTCACGTCCGAAGCGACGGTCATCATGACGACCTCGCCTGCCTTATTGGACCGCGAGGTGAGAGTCTGGTTCAGCGTGGCGGACACCTGAGACCCGATGGCGAGGGTTCCGGTGTGCACTCGGGGAGCCGCCGGTGGGGGCGCGGGCCGGGGGGCCGGCGGCGGCGGCGGCGCCGGTCGGGGAGCCGGTGCGGGCGGAGTGGTCGTGGGGCGATCGTTCATTGCGGCGCCGGTATCCGACTGCGCGAGCTGAAGATTGCGGCCGGTGCTGTCGGCCGCGAGGTCTTCCTTGCCGCGCCCGCAGGCCGCGAGAGCGACCATCGCGACGGAGGCGAGAATGGCTTTCGTCATCGTGCCCTTCTTTCGATCCATTGAGCTTCGAGCCAGAGCGGCTGGCGGCACCGACGGCCTAACGGGCCGTGCCTAACGGAGTCCAGCCGGCGGCTCCGGGGGAATGGTAGCCCGAACTGAAGGAGTCACAATCGCTCGTTTGGATGGATCAAAGGTCTAGATCGAAAGGACTAGATCGCTGCCCGGTTCGGTGGGTGAGCGTCGCCAAGCTCGAGAGGAGTGGGCCCCGCCGCCTGTATACCGGGGAGGTTTACGCGGACGGCGGAGAAGCGGGCACCCGTAAGGGTAGGAAACGAGCGTCCGGGCCTATCCATCTCGACTTACTGCACGATCCGCGAGAGGAACCGCGTCCGTGTGCTGCTTTTCTGCTGAATGCCGCTGCTGAACGACAGCGACGGTCTAAACTGGGGTTGCCGCCGCGAAAACACTATCGATCGTTAGGATGAAATTGGGTCTAGCTCCAGAGGACTAGCGGCGATCCGGATCGCTGCCCGAGCGGCCCGTACCGGCCTGCGGCCGTCGCAGGAGCGGCTATCCGATCGGTTGTCAGAGGTTTGGGGGGACCGCTCGGTCCGGCGGGAGCCGGCGGCGGGTCAGGTGGAGGGAGGCTGGCGCTCTCCTTCGGTCCGCGAAAACGCCGCGACCTCGAGGCGGCTATGGAGGGCCAGCTTTTCGAGGACGTTGTGCACGTGGCTCTTCACGGTGTGAATGGCGACCCGGAGCCGAGACGAGATCTCCTTGTTGCTCAAGCCCTCGCTGATCAGGTCGATGACCTGCCGTTCGCGCGGTGTTAGGCGGACGGCCTCGAGCATCCGGGGCGTGTTCCTCCGTACCGCCTTGCGCACGATCTGCCCGAAGAGCGAGCCGGTCAGCTCCGGCGGCAGGACCTGAGCGCCGCCGGCAACCGCACGGATGGTCGAGACGAAGACCTCGAACGTCGCGTCCTTCATGAGAAAGCCCGAGGCGCCCATCCTCACGAACTCCGCGATGTCCTCCTGCACGGGCATCAGG
>JBDTOH010000269.1:0-7705 GCA_039933355.1 Gemmatimonadota bacterium
GACGCCGGTGCCGGAGAGATGGACCGCGCGCGCGTGGAGCGTCACCAGCCCGCGCGCGCCGAAGGGATGCTGCAGCGCGCCGCCGGCGCTCCACCCCGATTCATCCCAATGATCCTCGGCGGGGTTATTGACCTCCTGTCCGGTCAGCTGCTCGCCGAGCCGGTCTCGCTCGGCGTAGAGGGTCCAGGTCACGCGTCCCGAGTGGCCCGTCAGGGTAGCCCCGACGCTCGACGTGTTTTCCTCTCGGCGCTTGTAGTACTCGTTGACGAGATCGATGAACGGTACGTCGCGGTATCCGGTCAACTCGTAGGCTCTGCCGTTTCCGCCGTTCTCGAAGATGCGAGCCGTCTCCGCAGTCCGACGAATCCGTCCAAACCCGCCGACCTCGATCCCGCCGACCTTGCGGGCTACTCCGAGGACCGCCGCCGGTGTGACGCTCCGGTCGCGGCGGGTTACGGTCGAGAGAATCGAGATGTGATCCTGCGCCTCATATCCGGTGGTGACGCCTATGCTCCACCGGCCGAGCCGCCACCCCACCGCGCCTTCGACCACGGCGCGGGTCCGCCGGGCGCTGGTGCCGGACGTGTCGGTGCTCACGAACGGGCTCGAAGGGTACGCTTCGACAAAGTCGTCCCGGGTGCCGGGGTCGAGACGCTGTTGATCGAACGACACCCGGCCCAGCATTGCAAAGTTAGGCGAGAAACCCTTCCACGATTGGGCCGAGGCTTGGAGGAGCTTCGCGGCGCCGGGGTCGAGCGGCCGCCGGTAGTCGCCCTGTTGGCGGCTCCAGGCGCCGGCGAAGTCGGTGCGCGCGTCACGCACGCCGTCCACCAGTCCTGCGGGATTGCCGGCAGTCCAGAACGTTCCCACCCGTGGCGCACCATAGAACAGCGAGGAGACAGCCGTCCCGGCGCCGGGAAGCCTCCGGGGGAGATCAGCGCGCGCTCCGAGAGCGCTCCAGCTCCGCATCCACACCGGCAGGTCTCGATCGGGATCGAGACCGAGCGATTGCGACCGCGCGGCCGATGGGGCGAGAACCAGGAGGGTAAGGAGAACTCCGCTCACGTTTCTCACTTCCGCACCATCATCGGCATCGTGACCTCGACGCCGAATCGGTTGGCGGGGAACAGTCGCGGTGTGGTCTGCCGATCGCCGAAGTTCCCGAGCCGGTCAAAGGCGTTGAACGCGTAAAACGAGAGCCGCCCTCCTCCAGGCAGCGTCTTGGCGACCTGCAGGGAGAAGAGCCAGTCCACCGCGCCTCGTTGCGGATCGGTGAGGAATCCTCCCCTCGGCGCCCGCAAGTCGTGGTACTGCGGGAGTCCGCGGTCGGACGCCAGGACAGGCACCACCTCGCCGGCGCGGGTGATATACCCGGCGAAGCCGAGGGTATCGGTGCTGCCGAGGTCTTGCCGGGTCTCTCGAAGCGTGACTTGGATCGTGCCGGTGACCAGCAGGCCTGCCTGCGGCTGCTGATGGATGAGGCGGGTCGTAAGCAGGAGCCGGTCGCCGGTTAGGCGCGAGCCGACGTAGTACGGCGAGCGCGGCGTGTGATCGGACTGCTGGAAGTCGCTGAAGTCTCGCGCGAGCTCGATCCCGGCGTTGTCGAGCCGCTCCTTGACGTAAGAGGCCTGGATGGCGGCCCTGGTGCGGGTACCCGGAATCTCGGGAATCGTGGCGACCAGCTCCGCCCCGCTGCTGGTGGCCGTGAGGTTGTTGCTGGGCCGGTCGATCAACACCGGCACGGTCTCGGTCGCATAGGCCGGCGTCTCGAAGTCCGGCGGCCGTCCCTTCCCCGTGGTCGAGTCAACGATCCGAAAGAGCTCGCGAAAGAACGACGTTGTCTGGTCCACGATGCCCACGGCGCCGTTCACCCGGTCGTGGAAGGCGGTGAACGCGATCTGTGCGCCCGGCGCCAGCTCCGCCTCGAATCCCGCTTCCAACTTGTCCGCCCGCGAGTACCCGAGATTCGGATTGGTCCGATCGATGATCCTGGTTGTGAGCACCGCCAGCCGCTCCGCGGGATTGTTGGCGTAGTAGTTCACGTTGACCAGGTCGTAGTACTGGAGCCCCGGGTACAGGCTTGCGAGGGACGGGAGCTTGGCCAAGCGCCCCGCGCCGGCGCGAAACCGAATCCAGCGCGTGGGGGCGAGCTCGACGTTGATCCGGGGTTCGACCATCCGATCCCGCACGCCGGAGAGCCAGGTGCGTCCATCGTGCAAGAGATCGACGCGGAGTCCTCCCTGGACCGAGAAGTTCCCCTCGCGGCCTAACGGCCACGATGCGCGCTCATCCGCGTAGAGGCCGGTGGTCACGAGCGGCGGGATCAGGTCGAAACGCCGGGGACGATCGAAGCCGTTCACCCCGTTGAAGGTCGATTGGGGCGGAAACTCGATATCGAAGAGGTACCCGGGCCCGGCGTTCCATTCCCGCCGGAGCTCGAGCCCGGCGCGGAAGGTTTCGTCGTGGCCGATCAGGCGCGGCTGGGCGACGAGCTCGAGGCGGCTGTAGAGCGCACGAGGATCGCCTTGCAGCTCCAGCTTCGAGTTGTAGACTCCGCCGATGAACTTCCCGACCTGGGTGCCTTCCGTTAGGCGGTCCGTAAACGGCTGGGCCGGGCGGAGCTTGTTGTCGCGGCTGGTAGTGCGCTGGCGGGTGAGCTCGAACGAGCCGGTCCACTCGAGCCGGGCCCGCCCCAGCTCGAGCCGGGCCCGCTCCGAGGCGCGGATGCCGTTGTCGCGACTGTGGGATTCGATTCCGGGAAACAGCGGCGACTCGGGCCGGTCCTCCACCAGCTGGTAGGCATCGAATCGGGTATCGAGCCGGAGGGATTTTGCCTCGTAGCGATGCGCGCCTTGAACGGCAAACCGATACGACTGGTCGTCGGTCTGGCCGGGCGCGAGCCGGGTGCGCGCGATGTCGAAGCTGCCGCTCCCGGTCTGCAACCGGCCGAGCCCGGTGCCTCCCACCACACTGCCCTCGAGAGTCCGCGCATCGAGTCGCACCAACAGCTCGGGATCGATCCGGCCGGCGCGGGTATCCACCAGCACCGCGCCCTGGGTCAGGTCGCCGAACCGGGCCGAGGGGACGCCGCGGATGACTTCGACACGCTCGATAGTCGAAGCGGGAATGCGGCGCAAGTCGATGCCGCCTCCCGCCGAGGTGGAAAAGGAGAATTCGCCGCGCGGCCCGAGGGACTGGAGATTGGCGTTGTTGGAGATCGGCACGCCATCGAGCACGATCTGCGTTCCGAAGGAGGCGAGGTCCCCCGAGGTCGGCTGCCCCGCGCCGGCACCGAGAGCCCCGGTCGCGAGCGGCACGCCGCGAAGTCCAAATTGCTGGACGCCGTCCAAACCCGGCGGCTGGAGGACGACACCCGGCACCAGCTCGAGCAATCCTAACAGCGAGGTCGCCGTTTGATTCTTGATCGCCTCACGCTCGATCACCGACGCGGTGCCGAGCTCGCCTTTGGCGCGACTCACCGGATCGGCGGTGACGGTGACGTTAGGTAGGTCGAGGGCGCTCCGCGCCATTGGGAGGTCCACGGTCAACGAGCCGGCCGCGGGGACGACGAGGCTCTTGCGGACCGGTGCGTAGCCGATCCGGACCGCGCGGAGAACCTGGGGGCCGGCGGGGACTCCGTCGAGCCGGTAGCGGCCCTCGGCGTCGGTGGCGACGATGCGGGTGCTGCCTTCGATTGTCACGGTGGCGTCTGCGAGCGAGGCCGAGGAGGCAGCGTCGAAGACTCTGCCCGAGATTGCGGTGCCCTGAGCGTGGAGCGAAAGAGAGAATGTTGCGGAGGCGAGTCCCAGTGCCAGCAGGAGCCTCATCCCGGGGCGGTCGGTCCGCGCCCGACGAATCCGATGAAGGCATCCACGACGGTCCTCCAGTCTTTCGGGTCCTGCAAGTGACGGGGAGTCCTTCCAAGATAGCGCTTGAGTAGCTCGCGGAAGACGTGGGCACCGGAAAGGCCCAAACGCCTGCCGACCTCTTCGACTGGGTGGCGGGTGTGCTCCAGAAGATTCACAGCGCGGAGGACCAGACACCAATTGAGCAAGGTGTGAGGACTTGCCGCTCCGACGCTCTTCACCCGAGCAGCGAAGGAACGCCGGGACACGTGCAGACGCTCCATCAGCCTGCTCACGCGGGGAGGCCGAGTTTCGTCATCGAGTCCATAGTCGAGCAGGACCCGGAGCTCGTCGGTGAGCCGGTGGCTGAGACGTGCGAACACCATGGGCCGCAGATCCGGCACAAACTCCAGACTGACAAGCGGCGCAGGCCTCAATGGCCTGTCCGGCGGTAGCCTATATCGCATGGCTTGCATCGGATGCCTACAGAAACCTCTCCGAACACTATGGAGGCATGCTCGGCTTGCGTCAAGCATGCCGTGTTTCCCTAGACCGGTTTCTGGTCGCTGCTGCAAGATGTGGCAATCCGCTTTTCATTCTCGTTGCCGGTCAAATCCCTTTCATGCCGATTCGATCCCTTCTCTGCCACCGATGTGCTGTTTCCCTCGAGCCTAACGGGTTACTGTGGTCGCTCGCAGTTTCGATCCCGTCGCACTACGGTTCAGGAGGCTCCGCATGTCTGGTCCGCGCCGCAGCACGGCCCTGCTCTCGATTGCACTTCTGTCCGCCTGCGCGCTTGCCGTAGCGCTCGGGACCCGGGTGATCGGAATCAACAAGGCGTATGCGGAGCTCAAGCACCGAGCGTCGGAGCCGCATCAGGGGTACGCCGTCCCGGCATTCGTGGCGCGGACGTTAGGGGGTGACACGCTCACCGTCGGAGAGAGCGGCGATCCGTCGGTGCGACAGGTGCTGTTCGTGCTCACCACCACGTGCCCGTACTGCAAAGCCACGTTGCCCGTGTGGGCGGCGCTCGCCGACTCCTTGCAGCGTGGATTCCGCCATGTCCGGGTGATGGCCCTCTCGCTGGATTCGCTAGGCAAGACCGCGGCGTACGCAGCCGAGCACCGGATCCGTTATCCGGTCGCCACCTTTCCGACCGACAAGCTCCGCCGGCTGTACCGGGCCGGCTCAGTACCACAGACCGTCGTGCTCAACGCGATGGGGGAGGTGCTTTACGCCCATGTGGGCAAGCTCACCGCAGGGCCCGCGTTGGACTCGATCTATCAAGCGGTCGCGCGGAGAATTCCCGCTGTTTCAGCCGCCGCCGGCGCACTGCCCGCGGCGAGAGGGGCTGTGGCCGGAAGGCGGCCATAATCAGGGCCGCTCCGTCCGGAGCGACTCATTGCTGTTGAAGGCTTTCATTCACAGGAGGTATCATGTCCGAGCGAGTTTCGAGGGTTTCGGGTTGGGTCTTGGGTCTGTTGGTGACGGCGGGATTAGGGTTCGGGTTGAGCGTGGCGACGGCCACGCCTGCCTCCGCGATGACGTGCGCGGACGATGGGTGGAATTGGTTGGGGCAGAAACCGTCCTCGGCGTCGTGCCATAGTGCTTGCGTGGTAGTCCACGGAGCGGACGTTACCTCGCACTGGGACGCAAACGGTTGTTGCTCCTGCCTATTCTAGTCTAGGTGCTTTCGCGCAGTACTGCCGCCCCGCGCCTCCGGGGCGGCAGCCGCCCTCAGTGCCGGATTCTAAGTCTTCAGGGCACCAGTCGAGGCGACCTGAGGGTGTGCACGAAGTCTGCCCCGCTGCTATGGGAATGTTGTAACAGAACGCGACCGTTGGTGCTGGGAAGGGCGCGGCGCGACACCGAATAGTCGTATTCGATATTCTCGTCAACGTCGCGCACATCGCTCGACTCCACGTCGAAGCGACTGTTCACCATTTGCGAACAGCGCGGATAGTCGAGGTAGGGCGCTTCCGCCCAGAGCGAAACTATGTCGATGATCAGATCAGCGCCGACCTGAGCCCATTCCTTACCGTCGGTCGCCGTACTCCGTGGGGTCGCGGCGAGATTGTACGGGCGGGCGAGCGCTAGCACCACGCCCGATCCAGCGTCGTATACCGGACCGTGGCCGGTGAGATCGTAACCCACGGACAGGGTGTCGATCATGTTGGGGACGGCGGGATTGTCGACGTCGCCCGGTCCCCCCCAGAATTCAAAGTCCGCGTGACTGAGATCTATGCCCCTCGATACGATCTTGCTGTGGTCGATCGCGTCGATCGCGATGACCACAACTGCGCCCGGTGCAACGGGATGGTCATGCCCGCGACCCGGAAATTGTTGAATGTGCCGGGTCCACAATCCAGTGCGATCGTTCGTCCATCTGCCCATCACCGAACAAGGAAAAGTGGGATAGTCGTACTCCAATTCCATCGCTTGTACGATCGTGAGGCCGTCGACATAGACGGTGGTATCCCCGTTGTTGTAGAGCTCGAGGAATCCTCCATATGGGTACGTGTGATTGATGGGAGGTAGCCTGGCCGTGTTGAATGCCCACTCGCTGATCACGAGTCCCTTCCGCCGATTGGCCGAGATCGGGATCTGTCGCTGTCCTGCTTGACCCGTGGCCGTCAGCGGAGCCCGTGCGATCCAACCGTTCGCGTCCTCGCCCGGCGGGAGCTTGGCCAGCTCGCTCGCGGTGAGCCAGCGCTTCGCCTCAACAATGTATGCCCCGGCGGGGAGGGTCCCGAAATCCGCAACGCCCGCACCGGAGCTTTGAACGGTCCTCGGGGCGGCGCTCGAGTCGTTAGGTGTGATCGTGACGTCGGCTCCGGGAATACCGGCGGTCCAACCGAGGGCCTGCGCGGCCACCTGATCCTCGGCGACGGGCGCGAGCAGGACGGTGAAGCCAGCGGCAGGCGGCGGTGGCGGGTCGACGACCGTGGTCGCCCCGCCACAGGCCGCCGCAAACACGACCAGAATAGGCAAGGGAGAACGAGGGGTGGATCGCATCGGAGGCCGCCTTGCAAAGCTGCTTCAATAGTAGGACCCGGCCCGGCCTCCTACAAGCGCCACATAGGCACGACTGCCAGGTGGAGCCCTATGGTGGTCGTGAGAACACAGATACGCAGGAGCCTGCCGTCCTATGCTTCGTGTCTCTCGGGCGGCAGTCTGGCCGCTGCCGCGTTCCAGTTGTCAGGGCACCACCCGAGGCGAGCGGAGGGTGCGCACGAAGTCCGCGCCGCTATTGCGGGAGTGTTGCAACACCACGCGGCCGTTGGTGCTCGGAAGCGCCCGGCGGGACACCGAGTAGGCGTACTCGACATTTTCATCCAGGTCACGCACATCGCTCGACTCTACGTCGAAGCGACTGTTCACCATTTGCGGACCGCGCGGGGTCAGGTCCCGGCCGCGGGCCCAGTGAACCATCCCGCCGCCCCTCGGCGCCTAGTCGAGGGAATCCCTCGAGTGAGCCACAATGCGAACGGACGTTCTCGTTCCCGTCGGTGAAGAGCACCCGCTCAGGGCTTGATCTCGACCGAGACGCTTGCACTGGTCCCCGCCGTGGGAATCACCGCCGGCAGATTTGGATCCAGGGACTGGCGCCAGTGCGAGGTGACGGTAAACGTATGGATACCGATGGGCATGCCATTGACTGGGTACAGCAGGTGGGTGCAAGCGGTTCCATTCTGATAGACCGCGTTGAACCCATACGACGACGAGATCCCCACTTCCCCTGGGGTAGTGGCCCCGGTCACGCTGCTCAAATTCGTGCCGCACTGCACGCTGAACCAGAGCTTGATCGAATTGCCGGTGATCGTGGGGGCCTGATAGATGTTTGGGGTCTGCGACGGGGC
>JBDTOH010000270.1:0-7659 GCA_039933355.1 Gemmatimonadota bacterium
GACCGAGGGCCGGTGCGGCTTGTCATTGTAGACTCCCGCGGCCTCGGAGCTGAGGACGCCGTGGCCGTCCCGCAACTTCTGCGAGAGTATCGAGAGCCGATCGCGCTGCGGATCGCTCCGGCAACGCTCGCGATGCCCGAAGGTTCATGGGGCCGGGTTCTCCGGCGCCCGCTCAGCATCGGGGAGATAGTGCGGGAGACGCAGTTCCTGCTGCCGCTTCCGGCGAGGGGTGGCCCCGTGACGGCATGAGGGCGACGGGCCTCAACGCCTAACACCCTCGTGCCGGCGCGGGGTTTCTGGCGGGGCTCGACTGAATGCTCCCCGTTCGAAAAGTCTCAAGCCGGTTCCCCAGTGTGACGCGCGAGGCGCGTCATGAGATGCCGCTTCACGTCGGACCACTCGGTTGCCAGGATGCTGAACATCACGGTGTCCCGAACCGTCCCATCGCGCCGGGCCCAGTGATGGCGGATCACGCCGTCCTTGCGGGCGCCGAGAGCCGCGATCGCCTTCTGCGACGGGAAGTTGAAGTTGTCGGTGCGAAATCCGACGACTTTGCACCGGAGCGTCTCGAACGCATGGCCGAGCAACACCAGCTTGCAGGCGGTGTTGACGTGACTCCGCTGCCATCGCGCGGCGTACCAGGTATAGCCGATTTCGACCCGATCGACCGCGGAGGCGATATCGTGATACCGCGTCGTTCCCACGATCGCGCCGGTGCCGAGCTCCCGCACAGCCCAAGGCATCATATGGCCGGCGTGCTGGCCGCTCAGGGCGTCGGCGATGTAGCCACCGGTGTGCTCCGGCTCCGGTACCGAGGTGAACCAGAGCTCCCAGAGCCGGCCGTCGGCCGCGGCGGCAGCCAATCCATCCTGATGACCGGCCGTTAGGGGCTCCAGCCGGACGCCGTGCCCCTCGAGTGTGACCGGAGCGAGTACGATCACGAATCACCTCATGGAGAGTGAAGGAATCCGTTAAAGTCCTGTGGAATGGTACTGAACGAGCGGCGCGTGCGGTATCGGCGGGCCGAGCCCGCCATAAACTCGTCCGTTCGCCTATCTTTGGCGCCACGCGCGGGGGCTTCACGCGTACCCGACCTTCAACAATCACGACATTCTGTCCCGACCAGGAGCTCGCATGTCTCCAGCGACGCGACGTTGCCTCACGGCGGTTTCGGCCGTTGTCCTCGCAACGGTCCAGCCGGCCGCAGCCCAGACCCAGGCGATCGATCAGGAATACACCCAGAAGATCAAGGAGTATCTCCGCGATCCCCGGATCAGCACCGAGCTGGTCGATCACCTCCCGGCGTCGGCCACCGTTCCGACACCGCTCAAGTTCCTCGGGAGGATCATCGGCACGCCGGGCGAGCTGACCTACGCCAAGGACATCCACCGGTACTTCCAGGCCCTCGACCAAGCCTCGGATCGGGTCCTGACGTGGAACATCGGCAAGACCGAGGAAGGTCGGGACATGGTCGCGCTGGCGGTCGCCGACGCGGAGACGATCAAACAACTGGAAAAGTATCGCGGCATGCTGGCCGCGCTCACCGATCCTCGGAAGACCTCCGAGGCCGAAGCCCGCCGCCTCATCGGAATTGCGAAGCCGATCTATTACGTGACCAGCGGGATGCACTCACCGGAGACCGGTGGCCCCGAGATGCTCATGGAGCTCGCGTATCGGCTCGCGGTCGAGGAGACGCCGTTCGTCCAGACGATCCGGAAAGGCGTGATCACCATCATCACCCCGGTGATCGAAGTGGACGGGCGTGAGAAGCAGGTCGACACCTACTATTTCAACAAGAAGCGTCCCGCCGACGCCTCCCGGCTCCCGCTCATGTACTGGGGCAAGTACGTCGCCCACGACAACAACCGGGACGGGATGGGCCAATACCTCGCCCTAACCCGTAATGTCACGCAGTTCTTCCTCCGGTGGACCCCGACGATCATGCACGACCTGCATGAGGCGCAGACATACTTGTATGCCTCGACCGGAACGGGACCGTACAACGAGGCCCTCGATCCGATCACCATCGACGAGTGGTGGCTGCTCGCCAAGACCGAAGTCATGGAGATGACAAAGCGAAACGTCCCCGGCGTCTGGACCTATGGCTTCTACGACGGCTGGGTTCCCAACTACATGTTCTTCATCGCTCACAGCCATAACGCGATCGGTCGGTTCTACGAGGTGCAGAGCTACGGACCGGACACGATGACCGTGAAGGCCGGAGCGACCACGACCAGCCGAGAGTGGTTCAGGGCCAATCCGCCGCTGCCGTCGATCGCGTGGGGGCCGCGGAACAACACGAACATCCAGGAGTCGGCGCTGCTCATCGCGCTCAACTATGTCGCCAAGAACCGGGAGCTCTTTCTCGAGAACTATTGGATCAAGAACAAGCGCGCGGTGGATAAGGGAAAGAACGGGCCGACCTACGGCTGGGTGATCCCGGCGGCCCAGCGTCGCAAGGCCGACGCCGCCGACGCGGTGAACGAGCTTCGCCGCCAGGGGCTCGAGGTTCACACCGCCAACGCCGCGTTCACGGCGGGCAAGCTCGCGGTTCAGGCCGGCGACTACGTGATCCGCGGCGATCAGCCGTATCGGACGCTGGCCGACATGTATTTCGCGATTCAGAACTACGCCATCGGCAATCCACGGCCCTACGACGACACCGGCTGGACCTTTCCGCTGATGCGGAACGTGAAGGTCCTGACCGTGACCGACAAGTCCGCGCTGGATCAGCCGATGACGCTGCTGACGTCCGAGGCGAGGGCGTCCGGCGGGATCGAGGGAAGCGGCCCGGTGGTGGTCGTGGACCACACGACCGACAACAACCTGATGGCGTTCCGATACAAGCACGCCGACGTCAGGATGCAGGCGGCGGAAGAGGCGTTCAAGCTCGACGGGCGGGACTTCCGCGCCGGCGCCTTCATCATCCCGAATGCCGATCGTGCCAAGATCGAACCAACGCTCAAGCAGCTCGGCCTGACGGGCTGGGCCGTCGCGTCCGCCCCGTCGGTCAAGACGCACGATCTCGACCTGCCCCGGATCGGATATGTCCACGCCTGGCAGAATACGCAGGACGAGGGCTGGGTCCGCGCGGCATTCGACAGCTACGGTGTTCCGTACACCTACTTCTCCGAGCAGAAGCTCAGGGACGGCGGCTTGCGCGGGAAGTACGACGTGATCGTGTTCCCCCACATCGGCGGGAGCGCGATGGCGCAGGTGAACGGGCTCAAGAAGAACGACGGCCCGGCGCTTCCGTATCGCCGCACGGCCGACACGCCAAACCTTGGCGGGATCGACGAGAGCGACGACATCCGCGGTGGGATGGGGTTCGAGGGGCTGCTCGAGCTGGCCAAGTTCGTGAAGGAAGGCGGGACCCTGATCGTCGAAGGGTCCACGGCGACGATCTTCCCCGACTTCGGCCTAACGCCGAGCGTTGCGGTGGAGACGCCGTCGCAGCTGTTCGCGCGGGGATCGGTGATGCGGGGTGTGGTCAGCGACCGGAAGAGCCCGATCGCGTATGGCTTCGATGCTCAGGTGCCGGTCTACTTCAACCAGGGGCCGGTCCTAAACGGGGGCGGCAGCGGACTCCCGCCGGAGCTCGCGGCGTTCTTCGGCGGCGGTGGCAACCCGATCCCCGGTGTCGGTCAGAATACGACCCCGATGGCGAACCGGCTCCAGATCTCGCCCTGGGAGCCGGACACGACGGAGCCGGCCAAGAAGACGTCGGCCGCGAGCGAGGAAGCGGAGCAGATCAAGTCGTTCATCCGGATGGCGCGGTCTTTCGGCTTCCAGATCGACACGGCCAAGGCGCGCGTCGTTGTGCAGTTCCCCGCGAACCCGGCCGACATCTTGTTGTCGGGCACGTTGGCGGGCGGCCAAGCGCTGGCCAACAAGGCGCAGGTCATCGACGCTCCGCTTGGCAAGGGTCACGTGGTCATGTTCGGGATCAGGCCGTTCTGGCGGTGGCAGACCCAGGGGACGTTCTTTCTCGGGTTCAACGCGATCCTGAACTGGAACGACCTCGACGCCGGCAAGGCGCCGGCGGCGGACCCACCGAAATAGCGGCGGTCGTGAGCCGGACTGCAGGCTCGACCGAGTGAGGACGTGATCTGCAGGGGCGGAGCTCGGCGGGCGAGATTCGTCGCTCCGCGCGGAATGACAGGATTGCACTTGGACAGGACTCCGGCGGAGCGATCGGGCTTTCTAGGACAGGGCTCAATCGGAGCGACAGGGTTCTCCGGGAACGACACGACGCCCGGTGGCACGATCCGATGGTGTTGTGACGGGTGTGCGCCCCGGATGGCGCAATGCGGAGTACATTCGGGGTCGTTCGCCCGGCCGCCCGGCCGGCGCCGGCGCGGATCGGGCCTTGCGACTGCGGCCCCTCTCGGAAAGGAGCCTTGTGTGATCATCGCTGCACGGATGTACGTGGGACTCGTCGCGGCGCTCGCCATCGGCAGGCCGGTGGTGGCGCAGCAGCCGGTCAAGCTCAGCGCCGTGCTCACGGCGTTTCTCGCGGACTCCGGCGTGCGGATCCAGGGTTTGCCTTGGACGACGGGCGCCGCGCTTCCGGTGAAGTGGCAAACTCCGAAGCCCGTGCCGGCGCCGGACTTCGCCAAGCAGCACGGTAACACGCTCACTCGGGTCGGAACGGTGCGCGTTGCCATCGGCACCCGGCCGCCGGAGAAGCTGACGCTCACGCTGTTCGGGAATGCCACCGGGCTCCAGCAGGTTGGCATCGGAGGCCCGTACGGCGAAGGGGAATTGCCGCGGGAGGTGCTCCAGAAAGCGCTCTCGGGCGAGGGCATCGCGCTCAAGCTGATCAAATGCGATCCGGCGAAAGAAGGCGAGAGCTACGGCAACCTGGTATTCACCGCCAAGGCTCCGGGAAAGACGATGTCCGGGTTGCACCAGAACTGGAACTGCGCCCACGACGGGTGCGGCTGGACGTTGGAGATACTCTATCGGCGGAACGACGTCGCCGCGGTCGAGTGTAGCGGGGGTTGAGGTTGAGCGATCGCAAGACATTGGAGGAAAGCATCAGGGCCGCGGCGGAGTTGCTCGAGTCGCTCTCGGCGGACCGTACGTTGCTCCGCACGTTGCCCGAAGCCGACCGGCTCCGCCTGCTCGAGGCGGCCGGCCGGCTTTCTCGTCCCGGCGCGGACGTGCGCCGTCAAGTCGTCAAGGCCGCCCGGCGGAACCGCAAGGCTGAGCGGGTGCAGCAGGAGGAGGATGAGCTGGCCGCGAGCGGAATCAGGCTGCTCCGCAAGCAGGCGGTCTATATCACGCCTAACGTGCTCCCGCCGGCCCGGCCGGAGCCCGAGGACAACGCCGAGGACGAGCCGGAGCTCCGCGAGGTGCTCGAGCCGCAGCAATGCTACGTCTGCAAGGCGCACTATTCAGCTCTCCATCACTTCTACGATCAGCTCTGTCGGTCGTGCGGCGACTTCAACTTCGCCAAGCGCACCGAGTCGGCCGATCTCCGCGGAAGGGTAGCGCTCCTCACCGGCGGCCGCGTGAAGATCGGCTACCAGGCCGGGATCAAGCTGCTCCGCGCCGGCGCCCACCTCATCGTCACGACCCGTTTCCCGCGCGACTCGGCCCAGCGTTATGCGAACGAGGCCGACTTCTCCGAGTGGAGCGACCGGCTCGAGATCGTGGGGTTGGACCTCCGCCACACGCCGAGCGTGGAGGCGTTCTGCCGGCAGCTGATGGAAGGGCGAAGCCGGCTCGACTTCATCATCAACAACGCCTGCCAGACGGTGCGGCGCCCGCCGGACTTCTACCGTCACATGATGGAGGGCGAGGCGGGTCCGCTGAGCCGGCTGCCGGAACCGGCGCGCAAGCTCTTAGAGGGGTACGAAGGATTGCGCGGACCCCGGATGCTGCCCGACGGAGCCGCCCGGCCCGACACAATCGACCGGCGGATCTCGGAGTTTGTCGGCCTGACTCATCCGGCGCAGCTATCTCAGGTGCCGCACCACGAGGATGAATCGGTCCCGCATGCATTTCCTGCCGGGCGACTCGACCAGGACCTGCAGCAGGTCGATCTCCGTGCCCGGAACTCGTGGCGACTGCTACTGGCCGATGTAGCCTCGGTCGAGCTCCTCGAAGTCCACCTCGTCAATGCCATCGCGCCCTTCATCATCAACGCCCGGCTGAAGCCGCTGATGCTCCGAACGCCCGAGCGCGACAAACACGTCGTCAATGTCTCGGCGGTCGAAGGCCAGTTCTATCGGCGCTTCAAGAGCACCCGCCATCCGCACACGAACATGGCAAAGGCCGCGCTCAATATGATGACGCGTACCTCGGCTACGGACTACCACGCGGACGGGATCCACATGAACAGCGTGGACACAGGATGGGTCACCGACGAGGACCCGGCGGACCTCGCCGCCAGAAAGGTCGCGGAGCACCGGTTTCATCCGCCGCTCGACATCGTCGATGGAGCGGCCCGGATCGTCGATCCGATCATCGCGGGGTTCACCACAGGCAAGCATGTGTGGGGCGCCTTCCTCAAGGACTACCAGCCGACGGATTGGTGAGCGCCCGTGTATCTTTCCCGGCCGCCGCAGCCAGACCACCACGTCATTCGAGGGGTAGAAGCATGATTCGTCGTCCGAGTCGTCCGATCGGTCTTTGGTTCGTTGCGATGTTGGTCGCGTTCCCGGCCGTGGCCCAGACCGGCAAGTTCGACCTCGAGAAGACCAAGACCGTGCTGAGCGGGATGATCGAGCGGGTGATCAAGGAGCGCGGGGTGCCGTCGATCTCGATCGCGCTCGTTCGCGGCGACTCGATCGTCTGGAAGGCCGCGTTCGGGTACGCTAACGTGCGGATGAAGACTCCGGCGACGACCGAGACCATCTACAGCACGGGCTCGACCTTCAAGTCCGCGACGGCGACCGGGCTCATGCAGCTGATGGAGCAGGGCAAGTTCCAGCTCGATCAGCCGGTCAACCGCTATCTCGGCGACATCCAGGTCCAGGACCGCCTTCAGAGCGACAAGCAAGTGACGTTCCGGCACATGCTCTCCCACTGGTCCGGCCTGATCGCCGGCGCGGTGACCAAACCGCTCTGGGGCCGGGAGCTGCCGAAGAGCCTCGAGAAGATGGTCTCGGGCCTCTACTCGGTCCGAGCGCCCGAGGTCAAATGGGAGTACAAGCTGATCGACTTCGCAACCGGGGCATCGCTCGAATCGCTGGTGAACAATCTCGGCAGCAGCGGATGGGAAGCGGTTGGCTATGCTGTCTGGGGGTCCCCCGGTACTCGCTCAGTTTTGTTGAAGCGTCAGGAGAAAACCGCCCGTCCGAGGGCGTAGGAGTCAGGCGACGTTGTGCTCGATCGTCGAGCTCGAAACGGACGCAGGAATATTTTGCGGCCTGCGCGATCACGCCGCGCCGAGTGCGGGCGTCCGTGCCTGAAGTGCGCGGCGTCCAATCGTGAGAAATGAGAGCCCGGCGAGCAGGCAAAGCGTGCCGGAAATCCAGAACGCCAGCCGGTAGTCGCCGAGCTCGGTCCGGATCGCGCCTGCGCCGAACGCGGCCATCGAGGCGCCAAGTTGATGGCTCGCGCCAATCCATCCATACACCACGCCCGTGTTCTCACGGCCGAACACATCGCTCGTCAATCGCACCGTCGGCGGGCTCCCCAGCCGCTTTG
>JBDTOH010000271.1:0-7618 GCA_039933355.1 Gemmatimonadota bacterium
CTGGAGGATGCCTTGCGTTCCGATGTAGATCCACGACCCGGCCGTCATCTGGCCGTACATCGTGAGGCCTAACGCATCGAGCCGGCGGAACTCGTCCGCGGTGGCCCAGCGCGGCACCAGGTGGGCATTGGCGATCAGGACCCGCGGCGCCTCCTCGTGGGTCCGGAACACGCCGACCGGCTTACCGCTTTGGACCAGCAGCGTCTCGTCGTTCTCGAGCCGCCGGAGCGTCTCGACGATCGCCTCGTAACAGGCCCAGTTCCGCGCCGCCTTCCCCCCACCCCCGTACACAATGAGCTCCTCAGGCCGCTCGGCCACGGCGGGGTCGAGGTTGTTCATGAGCATGCGAAGCGCGGCTTCCTGGTGCCAGCCCCGGCAGGAGATGTCGGTGCCGGTGGGGGCGCGAACGGGAGACGGTAAGACGGTAGGACGGTAGGACGGCAAGTGTGCTCCGTGGTGATCGACCATCGGTTTCTTGGATCGCGATGGGAACGTAGAAAGACTCCGGCCGACGTCAAATCTAGCGCGTTCCCTCTCTCCCGCCTCCCCGCCCACCAACCGTCTTCCCGTCCTACCGTCGCGGCTGCAACAAAATCCTCCCGAGCCCCGTCTAACCACCTGTCTCCTACCCGGAACCGCCTATGATGCCCTTCCTGTTGCTCGCCGTCGCCGCGGCGACCATGCCCAACCCTTTGCAGCGGGACGACTTTCACTGGTCGGGCGGGCTTCGATCCGGCCAGACGATCGAGATCATCGGCGTCAACGGAGACATCGATGCCACGGGGATCGGCTCCGGCAACGTCGACGTGTCCGCGACCAAGCGGGCTCGGCGAAGCGATCCCGACGATGTCGAGATCAAGGTCATTGAGCACGAGGACGGCGTGACGATCTGCGCGGTCTACCCGACTCCTCGCGGCGAACGCGAGAACGAGTGCCGGCCCGGCGGCAAGGGTCACATGAATACCCGGAACAACGACGTCAACGTCCACTTCACGGTGCGAGTCCC
Organism: Gemmatimonadota bacterium; assembly: GCA_039933355.1. Taxonomy (GTDB): domain Bacteria; phylum Gemmatimonadota; class Gemmatimonadetes; order Gemmatimonadales; family GWC2-71-9; genus SHZU01. The sequence goes on from JBDTOH010000271.1 coordinate 1,007, forward strand.
GGCCGGGGTGCGGTTCATCGGCCGGACGGTCAATGGCGGCATCGAGGCTGACCGGCTCGATGCCGACGCGGACGCCTACGCGGTGAACGGGTCGATCCGGCTCGAAACCCGCGGCGCGGGCAGCGCGACCACCGTGAACGGCTCGATCGACGCCGCCATCGGTCGGGCGGACTGGAAGGGCGACCTCGAGTTCGAGACCGTGAACGGCCGGATCACGCTGGCCCTTCCCGACGACGCCAGCGCCGACGTGCGGGCCTCGACGGTCAACGGGCACATCGATACCGACTTCCCGCTCACCGTCAAAGGCCGCTGGGGCCCGAAGCGCTTGAGCGGAACCATCGGAGGAGGAGGCCGTTCGCTGTCGTTCTCGACGGTCAACGGCGATATCGAGATAAGAAAAGGGCGCTGAACCCCCTATCTTCCGCTTGCGTAGCTCCAGGGCGGGGCCGTGTACCACGCGGCCCCGTTTCGTTTGTCAACCAATGAGAGTGAGACGGTGCATGACGCCGACCGGCGCCGAATTCGCAGGACAGTCACCAGCGCCGATCTCGCTGCTTCCCCGACCCGCAAGAGCACCGCGCCAGGCCTTCCTGCGCGCGCTCGTCGTGACCACCGCGCTCGTCCCTGCCCTGTTCGGCGTGGCCGCGGGTCAGGCGAATCCCGTCGCGGCCGCCCAACCTCAGGCCAAGCGCGCCCACGCGGTCCGGAGAACCGGCGACATCAAGATCGACGGGCGCCTCGACGATGCTGCATGGAAGAACGCGAGCTTCATGTCCGATTTTCGGCAGAAGGAGCCGGTCGAGAACGGTGAGCCCCAGGACGTGACCGAGGTCGCCTTCCTGTACGACGAGCGCGCGCTCTACGTCGGCGCTCGGCTTCGGAGCAAGTCTCCAGGAATGATTCGCCGGGGCCTGAGCCGTCGAGACCAGTACGGCGACGCGGAGCACATCGTGATCTCGCTCGATCCGTACCTCGACCGGAGGACGGCGTACAGCTTCTCGGTCACGTCGAGCGGGGTCCGGCGGGACTACTATCATTCGAGGGACACCGAAGACTTTGCGTTCCGCGACTTCACGTACGATCCGGTATGGCAGGCGCGAACGACGATCGACACGACCGGATGGACGGCCGAGGTCAGGATTCCATTCTCGCAGCTTCGGTTCAACAAGCGGCCGGTGCAGGAGTGGGGTCTCAACATCAACCGGTGGATCCCGAACCGGAACGAGGACATCTACTGGGTGGTGGTGCCCCGGAACGAGACCGGATTCGTCTCGCGGTTCGGGACACTCGAGGGCATCGAGGGCATCAAGCCGTCGCGGCGGCTCGAGATCCTGCCCTATGTGGCGAGCAACGGAACCTTCGAGGGAGCGCCTAACCGGGCCAACCCGTTCAACCCGGACGGCCGGACGGTGAGCGTCCGTGCCGGCGCCGACGTAAAAATGGGCATGGGCCCGAACCTGACGCTCGACGCGACCATCAATCCCGATTTCGGCCAGGTCGAGGCCGATCCGGCCGAAGTGAACCTCACCGCGTTCGAGACCTACTTCAGCGAGCGCCGGCCGTTCTTCACCGAGGGGAGCCAGCTCCTTCAGGGCAACGTGGGGAACTATTTCTACAGCCGCCGGATCGGGGGAACGCCGCGCGGCCCGGTCGAGGGCGACTTCATCGACCTGCCCCACAGCACGACGATCGTGAGCGCGGCCAAGCTCACCGGCCGGCTCGCCAACGGGCTCTCGATCGGCGCGTTAGGCGCCGTCACCGGCCGGGAGACGGCCCACACCTTCGACAGTCTCTCGGCCCGGTTCGACACCGTGACGGTCGAGCCTCGGACCGGCTATGGCGTGATCCGGGTCCAGCAGCAGTTCGGCCGCAACGCGTCGACGGTCGGCGTCACGGTCTCCGGCATGGGCCGCACCGGACTCGGGAGCGAGCCATCGCTCCTCCACTTTCTCAGCCGCGACGCGGTCGCGGGCGGGGCCGACTGGATCCTTCGGTTCGCGCGGGGGCGGTACGAGGTGAGCGGCCATGTGGGCGGGAGCTATGTGGCGGGCGACACGGCCGCGATCCGGGGGATTCAGGAGTCGTCCACCCACTATCTCCAGCGGCCCGACTACCGGAACCACCCGATCGACCCGCGCCGCCGGAGCCTCACCGGCTACACCGGACGGCTCCGGTGGGACAAGAATGCCGGCAACTGGCTCTCCGGCGCCGAGGTGTCGGTCGAATCGCCGGGATTCGAGACCAACGACATGGGGCGGGCCCAGAACGTCGACGATCTCGACATGAACGCGGCGGTGAACTATCGGTGGACCAGGCCGGGCCGGCTGTTCCGGCAGGCGACGTTAGGTGTGTTCACCCGGTCCAACTGGAACTTCGACGGGGTCCGGACCGTCACCGAGCTGAGCCTGCTCTCGCGGCACACCTGGCGGAACTTCTTCACCAGCAGCCTCAACGTCGGAATCCGGACCCGCGCGGTGAGCGACATCCTCACCCGCGGCGGCCCGTTGATGGGGACCGGGCGCGGCTGGAACGCGAGCGGCGGGCTCGGCAGCAACTTCGCGGGGTCGACTCAGTGGACCTCCAACTTCGAAATAGGCAAAGGCGAGCTGGGCGACTGGTTCGCGGTCCTCCGCGGTGGGGTGAGCCTGAGGCCGAGCTCGGCGTTAGGCGTGTCGATCAACCCGTCGCTGGTCCAGTCGCGAGACCCGCGCCAGTACATCGGCACACTGGAGGATGGCCTCGCCGCGACCTACGGGCGCCGGTACGTGTTCGGAAACATTCGGCGGAGCACCATCGCGGCGCAGGTGCGGATCAACTATACGTTCAGCCCATCGCTCACGCTCGAGGGGTACGCTGAGCCGTTCGCCGCCAGCGGGAAATACTCCGCCATCGGCGAGCTGGATCAGCCGCGGAGCCGGAACCTCCGGGTGTACGGGAGCGACGGGACGGTCGTGACCGGTGAGACCGCGGCCGGCTTCACGGTCGCGGACGCCCGGAACGCGAAGAGCTTCTTCATCGACAATCCCGACTTCAACGTGCTGTCGTTCCGGAGCAACGTGGTGCTCCGGTGGGAGTGGCAGCCCGGGAGCACCCTGTTTCTGGTGTGGCAGCAGAACCGCTCGACCTTCTGCTCGCCGTCGACTCCGAGCGACTGCCGGCGCGGGCTCCGGCCGGGCGACCTCGTATCGTTAGGCTCGCTCTCGAACGCGCTTCGGGCGACGGGAGACAATTTCCTGGCGGTGAAGGTGAGTTATTGGGTGCCGGTTAACTGAACGGGACGGGGACCGGGGACCAAGCGGACCGGGAGTGTGAGGGCGTGACCGGATTGCGTGGGGGAACGGCACACTTGGGAGGGTCGTGATGGCACTGGCGTTTTCGGAGGAATGGGCAGCGGCTTGGTGCCGGTTGCTCAATGCGAGCGAGGAGTACGCCGCCGCTGCTCATGCGTGGGAGGGATCGGTCGTGCTTCGGGTCCGCTCCTCGAGCAGCGCGGTCTTTCTCGATCTCCACCATGGGCGCTGCCGGGCGGCGCGGGTGGCCACCGACATCGACGTCGCCGGTGCCGCGTTCATCTTCGAGGCCGACATCGGGGTCTGGAAGAGCCTTCTCCAGAACCAGTCCAACCCGATCCTGGCCCTGATGACCGGCCGGCTCGAGCTGGCGCGCGGTGAATTCGGCCGGCTCCTGCCGTATGCGAACGCGGCCAAAGAGCTGCTCCATCTCGTCACCGAGATCGATACCGAGTTCGACGACTGACCCGTCAGGCGCGTCACGGGGCACGCCACGCCGGGATCTCGTTGCGCCGGCTGCGCGCGCCTGTAGCTTTTGTCCACATTCGTCTGCCCGTACCGGGCGCTCAGATTCCCTCGATCCCGAAAACTCATGGCCAACACCATCCGCTCCACCGGGCGCGCGGTTCTCTTCCTCGCCGCCCTGACCGGCTTCCCATTGGCGGTTCGGGCCCAGGCTCACATCACGAGCCCGAAAGAGCAATGGGGATGGAGCGTCGGCGACGACTACCGCCTGGCGACCTACACGCAGCTCACCGAATACTGGAAGAAGCTCGACGCTGAGTCGGACCGGATGAAGCTGGTGTCGATTGGAAAGACGGCCGAAGGACGCGACCAGTGGATGGCGATCATCACGAGCGCGGCCAATTTCGAGAAGCTCGATCGATATCGCGACATCGCCGCCCGGCTCGCGCGCGCGGACGGACTCACCGACGAGCAGGCCCAGACCCTCGCCAAGGAAGGCAAGTCGGTGGTCTGGATCGACGGCGGCCTCCACGCGACCGAAGTCCTCGGCTCCCACCAGCTGATCGAGCATGTCTATCGGATGCTGTCGCAGAACGACGAGGAAACCCGCCGGATCCTCGACGACGTGATTCAGCTCGTGGTGCACGCCAACCCCGACGGGATGGAGCTGGTGTCGGGCTGGTACATGCGCCGGAGCGAGGAGAGCACCCGCGCGCTTTCGGGCCTTCCCCGCCTCTATCAGAAGTACATCGGCCACGACAACAATCGCGACCACTACATGAACGCGATGCCCGAGTCGAAGAACATGAGCCGGGTCATGTATCGCGAGTGGTATCCGGAGATCATGTACAACCATCACCAGACGGGACCCGCCGGCTCGGTGATGTTCGCACCACCCTTCCGCGATCCCCATAACTACCAGATGGATCCGATCTTGGTCAGCAGCCTGAGCGTCGTGGGCACCGCGATGCATCAGCGATTCGCGGTCGAAGGAAAGCCCGGGGTCGTGCAGCGCGAGGCGGCGAGCTACCAGACCTGGTGGAACGGCGGGCTCCGCACCACGGCGTACTTCCACAACATCATCGGGATCCTGACCGAGGCCATCGGCGATCCGACCCCGATCGATATCCCGCTCGTCCCGGCGCGGCTGGTGCCTAACAGCAACGACCCCTATCCGATCATGCCGCAGCGGTGGCATTTCCGGCAGTCGATCGAGTACGACCTCACGGCCAACCGGGCGATCCTGGACTACGCCTCGCGGTATCGAGAGCACTTGCTGTACGACATCTATCTCATGGGACGCAACGCGATCAAGCGGGGGAGTCAGGACAATTGGACCCTGATCCCGTCGCGAGTCGATCAGCTGCGGGCCGAGGCCGCGAAGGATCAGGGCTCGACGGTGACGAGCGGGTTCGGGGAGCGGTCGCTCAACGGCAAGTACTTCGAGCTCCTGAGAAAGCCGGCCGACCGCGATCCGCGCGGCTACATCATTCCCGCCGACCAGGCCGACTTCCTCACCGCGACAAAGTTCGTCAACGCGCTGATCGAATCCGGCGTCGAGGTCCAGTACGCGACCCAGCCGTTCTCCGCCGCAGGGAAGCAGTACCCCGCCGGATCGTACGTGATCAAGTCGGCCCAGGCGTTCCGGGCGCACGTGCTCGACCTGATGGAGCCACAGGATTATCCTAACGATATCCCCTACCCCGGCGGACCGCCCAAGGCGCCGTACGACAACGCGGGTTACACGCTCGCGCTCCAGATGGGCGTCGGCTTCGACCGGATGCTCGACGGGTTCGACTGCCCGTGCGCGAAGATCGCCGACGTGCTCGCCAAGCCGCCGGTCGCGGCCTCGATGCCCGCCGCCAAGTCCGGTTATGTGCTGAGCCGCAAGGTGAACGACAGCTATCTGGCCGTGAACCGGCTCCTTGCCGCCAAGCAGGTCGTGGCCGCGTCGGGCAGCTCCTTCTACGTGCCGACCACCGGGGAAGCCACTCGGATCTTGCGAGGTCTCGTCGAGGAGCGAGGGCTTCCCGTGTCGAGCGCGGCGGCGGCGCCCCAGCCGCTCGACCCGATCAAACCGGTCCGAGTCGGCCTCTGGGACCAGTACGGCGGCTCGATGCCGTCCGGGTGGATTCGATGGCTGCTCGAGCGGTACGAGTATCCGTTTGAGATCGTCTATCCGAAGCGCCTCGACGCGGGGAGCCTCAACCAGCAGTTCGACGCGCTGATCTTCGTCGACGGCTCGATCCCCGGTCCAGTCGGCGGTAACGACGTCAGCGCGTACTTCCGGAGCGGAAGCCAGCCCCCGCCCGACGTTCCAGCCGAGTATCAGGACCGGATCGGCCGGGTCAGCGTCGAGAAGACGATTCCGGTGCTCAAGACCTTTCTCGAAGCTGGCGGCCGGATCGTGACGATCGGAACCGCGACCGCGCTCGCCGGACACCTCGGACTCCCGCTGCGGAGCCACCTGGTCGAGCGAACGCCTAACGGCACGAAGCCGCTCCCGCAGGAGAAGTTCTACGTCCCGGCTTCGCTCCTCGAGGTCTCGGTCGACAGCTCCGCCCAGGCCGCGCTCGGCATGGGTTCCCGCGCGATCGTCCTGTTCGATGAGAGCCCGGTCTTCCGCCTCCTCCCCGACGCGGCCGCAAAGGGCATCAAGGCGGTCGCCTGGTTCAGCTCAGCGACGCCGCTTCGGAGTGGATGGGCGTGGGGGCAGACGTACTTGGAAGGCGGTGTGGCCGCGGCACAGGCAAGGGTCGGAAGCGGGATGCTGTATCTCTACGGCCCGGAGATCACGTTCCGGAGTCAGCCGCATGGGACGTATCGGCTGCTCTTCAACGGGTTGCTGGGGAAGTAG
>JBDTOH010000272.1:0-7590 GCA_039933355.1 Gemmatimonadota bacterium
GGGCGCCCGCGAGCTGGGTGAGACTGCCGACGATCCCGCAAATCGCAGTGGCGGTGCACCAGATCGCCGCCGAGATACCGAGCAGCTTGGTCCGGGCCATCCGGTCGCCTAACCATCCGAAGACCGGCGGCATGAACGTGTACGTGAGCACGAACGCCGACCCGACCAGCCCCATCTGCGCGTCGGTCCCGCCGAGATCTTTCCGGATCGGTTCGAGGAGGCCCGTCACGGCCTGGCGGTCGATGTAGTTGAGGAGATTGAGCCCGCAGAGGAGCACCACCAGGCCGGTGGTCGAGCCGAGCCGGGGCGTAGTGCTCGCGACGCCACCACTCACAAGGGCACGACCCACGACGGCACGGCAAGACGGCAGGACGGCAAGTTGGCTCCGGGCGGTGCGGGTCGTCTGCGGCGAGGGCGTGGTGAGGCGAGCGCTTCGGATGCGCCGACGACTCGAGTCCTGTTATCTGAGACTGTATCCCACGAATTGACTGATCTTATCGGAACGACGCCGTGGCTGCAAGGCGGGAGCATGACGGCTTTGAACCAGGCGCCCGACTTTCCCACCGAACGGGACGTGGAGCCTCGAACGATCCGCAGGGCCGATCTGTCAATTGGAGTTGAGCACTGGGAGAGCCGCCAATGACTCGGAGCAACTTGCCGCCGTGCCGTCGTGTGTGTCCTGCCGCCTTGCCGCCTTGCCGCCTTGCCGCCTTGCCGCCTTGCGAGGTATCGTCACTAATGCCTGTCTCCACAACGAATTCTGAGATCATCTACCAAGCCCTCAAGGCCAATGGGGTCACCCTCGTCTCCGCCCTGCCGGAGACCTGGCTCGTCCACCTGATCCGGATGGCCGAGGACGACCCGGACATGACGCTGGTCCGGCTCGCCAAGGAAGAAGAGGGCGTCGGCATCTCGGCTGGGGCGCACCTGGCCGGCGCCAAGTCCGCGATGCTGATGCAGAACCACGGCTTCCTCGCGGCCGTCAACGCCATCGTGTCCTGCGCGCAGCTTTACCGGATTCCGCTCCTCATGCTGATCAGCCTGCGGGGTGACTTCGGAGAGCGCGACCCCTGGCAGACCGAGGGCGGACTCATCACTGAGCACGTGCTCGAAGCGCTCCGCATCCCCCGGATCCGGCTCGACGATCCGAGCCACGTGCCGGAGCGAATCCGCAAGGCGCAGACCCTGGCCTACTCGGCCAACCGCCCGGTCGCGATACTGCTCTGCCGCGAGCTGATGTGGGAGGAAGCATGATGCGCCGAGTCGATGCGATGAAAGCGGTGTATCCCGAGCTCGAGCGGGCGGTCGTGGTCACGATCATGGGCGCGGTCGCCGCGGAGCTGCAGTCGATCGGCCACCGTCCCAACTTCTTCTACCTCCAGCACGCGATGGGGCTCGCGTCGTCAATGGGTTTGGGCATTGCGCTCACCCGGCCCGAGCTTCAAGTCATCGTCCTCGACGGTGACGGCTCGTTGCTCATGAACCTGGGCGGGCTCTCGACGATGGCGCGCTACCGCCCGAAGAATCTGCTGCACGTGGTGTTCGACAACGAGAGCCTGCTTTCGGTCGGCGGCTTCCCGACGGCCACCGCGACGGGAACCGATCTGGCCGGAGCGGCAAAGGCGTGCGGCGTGCCCCGGACCGCGACGGTCCGGAACGAGGCGGACTTCGTCACGGAATTCCGCGCCGCGCTCGCTGAGCAGGAGCTCACGACGCTCGTCGCCAAGGTGGAAGCCAAGGGACCGGCCGCATTCCTCACGGACCTCGGGCTGTTCGAGAACCGGTTCGAGTTCCAGCGCCATCTCCGCGGGATGAAGGGCGATGGAGCTCACGGCGCCTGAACCGGCCGAACCGGCTCTGAGCGCATCGGCGCCGTACCGGCGTCCGGCTCCGGGAACCCATCCCCTGCCCGACTCGCCCGAGTACGTCGCGACCCGGCTTCGTCACCCGAAGCAGCCGCTGATCCTCGTGCCGCATACGCTCTCGGAGATCACCGGGCCGGTCTTCGGGCCCGGTCGGGTCGGGCCGCTCGACCACGATCTGACCCGGCAGTATGACGCCGAACCGTTAGGCGAGCGGATCATCGTCGAAGGCCGGGTGGTGGACGAAGACGGGCGACCGGTCCCGAACACGTTGCTCGAGGTCTGGCAGGCCAACGCGGCGGGGCGGTACGCCCACAAGAACGACATCCACGGAGCACCGCTCGACCCCAACTTCTCGGGCGCCGGGCGGGCTCTGACCGACGGAGCGGGCCGCTACCGGATCGTAACGATCAAGCCCGGTGCGTATCCCTGGCCTAACCATCCCAACGCCTGGCGCCCGGCCCATATCCACTTCTCGCTCCTGGGCCGGAGCTTCGTGAGCCGGCTCGTGACCCAGATGTACTTCCCCGGCGACCCGCTGCTCGCCTTCGACCCGATCTTCAATTCGGTCCCGGGAGACCGGGCCAGGCAGCGGCTGATCGCGTCGTTCGATCGGACCGTCACCACGGCGGGCTGGGCGCTCGGATACCACTTCGACGTCGTGCTCAGGGGGCGTGAATCGACGCCGATGGTCGGCTAGAATGAGCGACCTCACGCCGTTCCAGACCGTGGGCCCGTTCTTCTCGATGGCGCTGCCGTTCGAGGGCGGCGAGACGCTCGCCGGTGACGCGACCCTCGGCCGGCGCATAACGATCGAGGGAAGGCTCACCGACGGCGCCGCCACCCCCATGCCCGACGCCTTGATCGAAGTATGGCAGGCGAATGCCGCCGGGAAATACCGGCACTCCGACGACCGCCAGGACCGGGCGGTCGATCCGGCGTTCGAGGGATTCGGCCGGGCGCCGACGGATGAGGATGGGCGCTTCGCGTTCCACACGATCATGCCGGGCGTGGTTCCCGGGCCGGAGGGGCGGGTGCAAGCACCCCACGTCCTCATCGGCATTCTCGCCCGAGGGGTTCTCACCCGGTTTGTCACCCGGGTGTACTTCCCGGATGAGCCGGCCAATGCGCTCGATCCGATCCTCGCCCAGGTGCCCGCCGAGCGGCGCCCGACGTTGATCGCGGCGGCCACGGGCGAGAACCGGTATCGCTTCGACATTCGGATTCAGGGCGACCGGGAGACGGTGTTCTTCGATGTCTGAGATGCCCCGTCTTTATTCAGGGTTGTTCAGCATGGCTGAAGTGGACGGCCACCTCTCGGAGCGCGCCCAGCTCCAGGCGATGCTCGACGTCGAGACCGCGCTCGCGGAGGCGCTGGCCGAGCTCGGGATCATTCCGGCCGGCGCGGTGGAGCCGATCCGGAGAGCGGCGTCCGTGGATCTCTACGATCGCGCGGCGGTCGTCGCGGACGCGGCCCGATCCGGGAACATTGCCGTACCGCTCATCAACCACCTCACGGCGCGGGTCGCCTCGATCGATCCCATCGCGGCCCGATACGTCCATTGGGGCGCGACCAGTCAGGACATTCTCGACACGGCCCTCGTGCTTCAGCTCGGCCGCGCGGTGCCGCCGATCCTCCGCGAGCTGGCCCGGGCCGCCGAAGCCGCCGCCCGTCAAGCCCGCGTCCACGCGAAGACGGTGATGGCCGGACGAACCTGGCTCCAGCAGGCAACCCCGACGACGTTCGGCCTGAAGGCGGCCGGATGGTGTGACGCGCTCGACCGGGTCCGAGCCGGTGTTGGGGCGGCGCTCGAGGGAGTCCGCGTGCTCCAGTTCGGCGGCGCATCCGGTACCCTCGCCGCCCTCGGCGACCAGGGCGTCGTCGTGGCGACCGCGTTAGGCGGTCGGCTCGGGCTGGTCGTCCCGGCGTCGCCGTGGCATGCCCACCGCGATCGCCTGGTGAGCCTGGCCTCCGCCTTAGGCATCGCGATCGGCACGCTGGGAAAGATTGGACGAGACCTCGCCCTCCTGGCTCAAACCGAGGTGGGCGAGGTCTCCGAACAGCCGCGCGAAGGCGTCGGCGGCTCCTCAACGATGCCGCACAAGCGGAACCCGCTCGGGGCGGCAATTGCCATCGCCGCCGCAACCCGCGCACCCGGACTGGTCGCAACGATGCTGGCCGCGATGCCCCAAGAGCATGAGCGGGGCCTGGGACTCTGGCAGGCGGAATGGGAGACGCTGCCCGAGCTGGTTAGGCTCGCGGGCGGCGCGGCTCATGCGATCGCGGAAGCCCTCGACGGAGTCGTCGTGGACGCCCGCCGGATGCAGCTCAACCTCGACATCACCAAAGGGGCCGTCACGGCGGAATCAGTCGCCATGGCCGTCGCCCGGCATCTTGGCAAGCGCGAGGCTCATGCCGTGATCGAGGCCGCCTCCCATCGAGCCGCGGCGCAGGGCCGCCCCCTCGCCGACGTCCTGTTCGAAGATCCGACGGTAACCAGGCATCTCTCGCGCGAAGAGATCGCGCGGCACCTGGAGCCGGGGCAATACACCGGTTCGGCGGAGGCGTTTGTGGACCGGATCCTGCTGGCGCGAAAGGAGGAGAGCGATGGCTGAGGTGGACTCACAGGGTTGCCGGCTCTCGTACCGGGTCGAGGGACCTGACGACGCGCCTCCCCTCCTTCTCCTCAACTCGCTCGGCACGACGATCGACCTGTGGGCCCCGCAGCTCGCCCCGCCCTCCCTTCCGGTCGGCGAGACCGGAGGATTCGCCCAGCAGTTTCGGGTGATCCGGTATGACGCCCGCGGCCACGGCCGGTCCACCGTACCTCCACCGCCGTACACCCTCGACCAGCTCGGACAGGACGCGCTCGCCGTGCTCGGCGCCGCCGGCGCCGGCCGGGCTCACGTTGCGGGGATCTCGATCGGCGGCCTAACGGGGATGTGGCTCGGGATCAACGCGCCCGATCGGGTGGCCGGCCTGGTGCTTGCCAACACCGGCGCGCGGATCGGGACGACGGCGCTGTGGCGCGAACGGATCGCGATGGCGGAAAGCCCGGGCATGACGATCCTCGCCGACCTCATCATGACCCGATGGTTCACGCCCGGCTTCCGAGCCCAGAACCCGGAGACGCTCGAGATGTTTCGGGCGATGGTCGCGGAAACACCGGCCCTCGGCTACATCGGGTGCTGCGCCGCCCTCGACGGCGCGGACCTCCGCGAGACGATTCAGCGGATCACGGCCCCGGTCCTGGTCATCGTCGGAACCGAAGACCCTTCGACGCCGCCGGCTCTCGGCGAGCTCATCCGGCAGCGCATCCCCGGCGCCCAGCTCGTCGCGCTCGAGGCCGCGCACCTGTCCAACGTCGAGCAGCCGGATGCCTTCACGGGAGCCGTGATCGACTTTCTTTCGACCGAGAGGTAACGCGATGGACGACACCGAGCGGCGCGCCGCCGGCATGGCGGTGCGAACGAACGTGCTCGGCGAAGCGCACGTCGCGCGCGCCAAAGCGGGCACGACCGAGCTCACGGCCGACTTCCAGGACCTGATCACCCGCTATGCCTGGGGCGAGATCTGGACTCGCCCGGGCCTCGATCAACGGAGCCGGCGGATCCTGGTGATCGGGACGTTGATCGCGCTCGGGCGGTGGGAGGAATTTCGGATGCATGCGCGGGCGGCCCTCTCGGAGGGGGGATTCACCGCCGATGACTTGAAGGAGATCGTGCTCCAGCAGGCGATTTACTGCGGCGTCCCAGCGGCGAACACCGGGTTCGACTCCCTGCGCGAGATGTTAGGCACCGCGGGATGACGCAGGTCCGGACCCAGGTCGGCATCGTCGGAGGCGGACCTGCCGGCCTCCTCCTCTCCCACCTGCTTCATCAGGCGGGGATCGAGTCCGTTCTTCTCGAGAGCCGGAGCCGGGAGTACGTCGAGAAACGGGTCCGAGCCGGCGTGCTCGAACAAGGCACGGTAGACCTGCTCATCGCGACCGGCCTCGGAGCCCGACTCCAGCGCGAAGGGCTCATCCATCGCGGCGTGGAGCTTCGGTTCGACGGCCGCGGTCATCGCATCGCTCTCAGCGAGCTCACCGGTGGCCGCGCGATCACGATCTACGGCCAGCAGGAAGTCGTGAAGGACATGATCGCCGCGCGGCTCGCGGCCGGCGCCGACATCCGGTTCGAGGCCACGGATACCAGCGTGCACGGCATCGACACCGCGACGCCGGCGATCCGCTGCGTGCATAACGGGGACGCGGTGGAGATCCGGTGCGACTTCATCGCCGGCTGCGACGGCTTCCATGGGATCTGCCGCGACGCCATCCCGGAGAGCGCGCTGTCCATATGGGAGCGCGAGTACCCGTTCCGGTGGGTCGGCATCCTGGTAGCGGCGCCGCCCTCGAGCGACGAGCTGATCTATGCCTACCACGACCGCGGCTTCGCGCTCCACAGCCTCCGCTCGCCCGAGGTCACCCGCCTCTATCTCCAATGCAGTCACACCGACACGATCGAGCAGTGGCCCGACGAGCGGATCTGGGAGGAGCTGCATCTCAGGCTCCGGACCAATGACGGTTGGACGCTCACAGAGGGCCCGATCCTCGAAAAGGGCGTCACCGCGATGCGGAGCTTCGTGGCCGAGCCGATGCAGCACGGCCGCCTGTTCCTGGCGGGCGACGCGGCGCACATCGTCCCCCCGACGGGCGCGAAGGGCTTGAACCTCGCGGTCCACGACGTGCGAATCCTGGCGGACGCCATGACCCACTGGTTTCGAACCGGCGCGACGACCGAGCTCGACGCGTACTCAGCCACCTGTCTCCGGCGGGTCTGGCGCGTGCAGGACTTCTCGGCCTGGATGACGGCGATGCTCCACCGGATGCCGAGCGATACCGGTTTCGACTCGAGGCTGCAGCGGGCTCGGCTCGCGTATGTGGTGAGCTCACGCGCGGCGGCGACGAGCCTTGCGGAGAACTATGTCGGGCTGGAGCGGGTGTAGGAGGGCGGCAAGGCGGCAAGGCGGCAAGGCGGCAAGGCGGTACGACGGTAAGACGGTAAGACGGTAAGACGGCTGTATCTCCACGATCTGGCATCCCGAGCGGCCGCGAGGGATCTGGCTCGCCGAGCCGGACTCCGCCACGTTGGCAAAACGGCAGTTACTTCGCAGTGTGGGGGACCCATGGATGACGACTCGCGGCCGGGAAACGATGGCCATGAATCAGGAGACATGCCGCGCCGGGCATTCGTAGCGAGCGTCGCCGCGGGCATGGCCCTTCCGTGGCCTAACCTCGATCTCGGCGCCACCGTTAGGACCGAGCTTACCGAGAAGAATCTCCACTATGCCTCGGTGGTGACCATCGCCTCGTCGATCAGGCAGAAGCGGGTGTCCTCGCTCGAGGTCGTGGATGCCTGCCTCGCCCGAATCGCTCAGGTGAATCCCAAGATCAACGCGGTGGTGCAGCTCGCGGCGGATGAGGCGCGGAAGGCGGCGAAGGAGGCTGATGCGGCCGCGGCTCGCGGGCGGTTTCGGGGTCCGCTCCACGGCGTTCCCTTCACCATCAAGGACTCCCTCGACACCGCGGGCATCATCTCGACCGCGGGAACCATCGGGTGGGCGAAGCGGATTCCCTCGAAGGATGCGACCGCGGTGGCCCGGCTCCGCGTGGCGGGAGCGATCCTGTTAGGCAAGACCAACACGCCCGAATTCACCTGGTCGGACGAGACCGACAATGCGGTC